>JABDJF010000021.1 GCA_013002645.1 Myxococcales bacterium | reverse complement strand
AAAACAGGCTTCGCGTTTACGACGTGCAGGCGGTCATCGAGACCTTGGCGGACACGGGCTCGCTGCTCGAGCTCAGGGGTGGCTTCGGCGCCGGGATGATCACCACGCTCGGGCGCATCGAGGGGTGCCCCGTGGGCATCGTCGCAAACAACCCGATGCACCTCGGCGGCGCCATCGACGGGGAGGCCGCCGACAAAGCGAGTCGCTTCATGGAGCTGTGCAGCACGTTTGGCGTGCCTTTGGTGTTCTTGTGCGACACGCCGGGGTTCATGGTGGGGCCCGCCGCCGAAGAGACCGGGCTCGTGAAACGGGCCGCCAAGCTCTTCACGACGAGCGCCGCCCTCGAAGTTCCCTTCTGCACCATCGTCTTACGCAAGGGCTATGGGCTCGGCGCGCAGTCGATGGCAGGCGGGAGCTTCAAAGCGCCCGCGTTTACAATCTCCTGGCCGACGGGCGAGTTTGGAGGAATGGGCCTCGAAGGGGCGGTGAAGCTCGGCTTTCGCAAAGAGCTGGCGGCGATCGAAGACGCCGAGGCGCGCGAAACGATGTTCCAGCAAATGGTGGAAAAGCTCTACGAGCGCGGAAAAGCCGTCAACATGGCGGCGCACTTCGAGATCGACGCGGTGATCGACCCCATCGACAGCCGCCGCTGGATTCTCAGCGCAATCATGGCGCCCTAGCCTTTGAGCGACGCGTGCGCTTCGCCGGCTGCGCGCGCGCCCGCGGAGATCGCGCCGTCCATGTACCCGCACCAACGCGTGGCGCTCTCGGTGCCGGCCCAAAAGATGCGGCCACTCGGCTTGCGAAGGTGTTCGCCGGCGGCAGTGAGCACCCCGGGTGTCAACGGCGTGATGCAGCCGGTGCTCCAGGGGTCGGCCGCCCAGTCCTTTTCGACGTAGCCACTGGCGTCGAGCGCGTTCGGCCCAAAATAGCGCGCGAGCTCTTCTTTCAAACCCTCCTCGCGCAGTTTGCGGTCGGCGAGGTGAGGACACTCGACGACCGAAAGGAAGCAGCTGAGCACGCCCATCGATGCGTCTTCGGGCGAGTTGTCGAACACGAGCTGAATGGGGCTGCGGTCGCTTTGCATCGCGCCATTCAGTCCGTCGGCGCGCCAGAAGGGGCGTTCGTAGAGCATGGCAGCTTTGACCAGCGGAAGACGTGGAAGGCGCGCCCAGCCCGAGACCAGGTCCTGGCGCGGCGTGGGCAGAGCCGGTACGAAGTCGATTCGTGCGGTGTCGGCCGGCGCCATCGCGACGATGACGCGGTCGGCGGTGAAGGTCTCGGTTGCAGTCACGACCCGCATGCGCACCGAAGGCCGGTCTTCGACCCGGAGGACGGGGCGGCCGAGAAGAACTCGATCGCCCAGGTCGGACGCCATGCGCTCCGAGATGACTTGAGAGCCTCCTTCGATGCGCTGGTCCTGGGCACCTCCGTCGTTGAGGATCACTGGCAAGAGGCCTCCGGCAGAACGCAGATAGTGCAAGACCCAGAGCAGCGAGATGCGCTCCGGGTATCCCGACCAGACCGCACGGCTGATCAGGCGAAACACCGACGGCGTGAAGCTGGTCGAAGCGTGCTCGCGGAGCCAGTTTCCGAGGGTGGTCTGGTCGAGCGTCGAAGCATTCTGCATGCGCCAGGGTTCGCCGACCGGCATCTTTTTGGCGAGACGATCGAGCTGCCAGGCGACCTTGCCGAAATCCACGGCCTCGGAAAGGCTGACGTCCGGCAGGAGGCCGCGCGAGATCCGGCCCTCGATGTCGTAGGTCGTGTCGCCGTCGTAGTAGTGATCGAAGGCGCCGATCCGAAGCTCGTCGATGACGGCGGCAATGGCATTTTGACCGGGGCCGATCCACTCCCCGCCGACCTCCACGATGTGCCCGCCGCCGATGGGCATGTTGAGGGTGCGTCCGCCCACGCGATCCCGCGCCTCGAGCACGATGAACGAATCGGTGCCCCGTTTCTGGAGCTCGCGCCCTGCCATCAGCCCCGAGAGCCCGCCTCCAATGATCACCAAGTTGACGTGTCGCGTCGCCACCCCGCGTTCATCGGCCGCGGCTCGCACCAAACCCGGCCCTCCGATCGACGCTGCCGCGGCTGCGCCTCCGGTCACGCGAACGAATCGCCTACGCGTGAATCGATTCGTCATGGCGACGGGCATCCCTTGCCGGCCGACAGCCAGGCCACGATCAGCCCGAGATCGTCGACGGGCACCGTGTCGACCACGCCTTGCATGATCGCATCGGCCGTGCCGCGCGTCCCGGCGGCGGCTTCTTCGAGACGGCGCTCGAGGTAGCCAGCGTACTGACCGCAAAGGCGTGAGGCGAAGACGCCATCGTCCCCTTCGCCGCGGGTCCCATGACAAGAGACGCAATGCTGCGCGTACAGGGCTCCGCCCCGGGCGCGTTCTTCGCGGCTAGCAGGGCTGGGCGCGATTTCGATCTCGGGCAACTGGGACAGGTAGCCCGAGATTTCGCCGACTTCCTTGGGCAGCAAGGTACGCGCGTAGGGATCCATCACGGGAAGGCGCATCGTTCCGGCTCTGAGCCGATAGAGCTTGTTTTCGAGGACCGCGCGCCGCTGTCCGGCGAGTCGAGGGATCGAGCCGTCGGGCCGGCCGCTGCCGTCGTGCAGATGACAAGAGGCGCAATGCGCATATGCAGCGGGCTCACCGACGGGCCGGCGGTCCTCGAGCACCTCGGCGATGCGTTCGGCCTGCGCGGCGCTGGGACCGCGCGCCGTGAGCCAAGCGACGGCCGCAAGACCGGCCAGTGCGACGAGGACGGCGACCATGATGAAAATGCGCATGGCGGATGCGAGCATATCAGAGGTTTCCGCGCAGCGGCGGGCCCCGATGTGGTACTGGAGGAGAGATGAAGAACCCGCCGATCTACGAAGCACTCGTGGAGAAGCTCGTTCGTGTGTACGAAGAGGGGCCCAACCAGTCACTTGGCGTCTTTCAGAACCCGGTCACGGCCTACACGGATCAAGCTCGGTTGGAGTCGGAGCAACGCCTGTTGCGCTCGCTTCCGATACCGGTCGCGCACGTCTCTCAACTCCGGTCGCCGGGGTCCTGTCTCGTCCACGACGCGCTGGGCGTCCCGCTCCTGATCACCCGCAACCGTGAAGGCGCGCTGCGCGCCATGCTCAACGTTTGCCGCCATCGGGGGACGCGCCTTCTCGAGGACTCCGGCTTCTGCAAGGTGCGCAAGGGCTTTCAGTGCCGCTACCACGGCTGGGTCTACGATTTGGACGGTACGCTCGACCAAATCCCGCGAGAAGAGCTCTTCCCATCACTCGATAAGACCGCGCTCAACTTGCGGACGCTGCCTGTTGCTGAACGTTTCGGATTCATCTGGGTCGTTGCGACGCCCGCTGGGGACTACGACTTCGACGCGTTTCTCGATCCTCTGGAACCCGACCTCGGTCCCTTGAATCTAGAAAACCACGTCGTCTTCCGGCGAGCGACGACGACGGCACGGACGAACTGGAAGATCGTCATGGAAGCCTTTCTCGATGGCTACCACGTTCGGCACCTTCACAAGAGGACGGTGGGTCCCTACTTCGAAGATCACCGGAGCTATTCGGAGCTCGCGGGCCCGCACGTTCGCGCCATCGTCGGCCGCGGCGGGTTTTACGAGGCGTCGGCCCGCAATGCGATCGAAGACATCCGCGATTTCGCGACGCCAACCTACGTCATCTTTCCGAACACGATTTTCGTCGCGCAGCCAGGCTTCGTGAGCCGAGCAACGGCCTACCCGACTTCCTTGGGCGAAATTCACTGGGACCATGACTTGATCATCCCCGCGGAGCCGCAAACGGAAAAGGCGCGCGCGCACTGGGAGCTCAACTACGAGCTCATCCAAGACGGTGTTTTCAAGGGCGAAGACCTCTGGGTCTGCGAGCAGATCCAAAAGGGGCTTTCGAGCGGCGCGAACGAGCGCATGACCTACGGGATCGAAGAAGCGCCGATTCAATGGTGGCACGACGAGCTCGACCGCCACCTCGAGGCGCTGTCATGAGCCAGGAAGAAACCATTGTCGTTCGTCGCGCAGCCTCGGTGGCGACGATCGAGCTCAACGACCCGCCGTACAACCGCCTGAGCATGGCCCTGATCGACGCGCTCGAGAAGACCGTCGACGAAATCGACCACGACGAGAAGGTCCGTGCGGTCATTCTGCGAGGCGCCGGCGACACGAATTTCTCGGTGGGGGCCGACATTCGCGAGTTCGGCGCGGCGGCAGCCGACCGCGGTGTCCAAAGCTTCATCGAGCAGCGACTGCGTGTCATTCGCAGCATCGAAACCATGAGCAAGCCAGTGGTCTGTGCGATTCGCGGAGCGTGTCTGGGCGGAGGGCTTGAAATCGCCTTGGCCTGTCACTCCGGATCGGCGCGCGCGGCGCAAAGATCGGCCTGCCCGAGGTCGAGCTCGGCGTGGTGCCCGCGTGGGGAGGGACGCAGCGCCTGACACGTACCGTGGGCCGCGCCCGCGCACTCGAGATCATGCTGCTCGCCAAGAAGTTGGACGCCGACGAAGCGTTCGAAGCGGGCCTGCTCACCCGGGTTTGCGAGCCCGAGGACCTCGACACGCACGTCGCTCAACTCGCGTCGGAGCTCGCCGCGAAAGCGCCTCTTGCGGTCGCGGGGATCCTCGATGCCGTCGTTCGAGGCGGCCCGAAGTCTCTAGAGGACGGCCTCTTGCACGAGTACGCGGCGCTAGAACGCGTGATGACCTCCGAGGACTTGCAGGAAGGCGTGATGGCCTTCTTCCAGAAGCGACCTCCCCAGTTCAAAGGGAAATGAGCGCGCTAGCGCTTCGCGAGCTTGGCCCAGGAGTCTTTGAGCTGGATCGTCCGATTGTAGACCGGGCGCTCCGGGGTGCTGTCGGCATCGACCACGAAGTAGCCAAGCCGCTCGAACTGGACGCGTTCGCCGGGCCCGCGTGCCCCGAGGTTCGGCTCGAGCTTGGCGCCCTGCAGCACTTCGAGCGATTCCGGGTTGATGCGCGAGGTGAAGTCGCCTTCGAGTGACTCGTCGAGTGGATTCTCGTCTTTGAACAGACGGTCGTAGAGGCGCACCTCAGCGTCGACCGCGTACTTGGCGCTCACCCAGTGGATGGTGCCACGCACCTTGCGGCCGTCCGGCGCGTTGCCACCTTTGGATTCCGGGTCCCAGCTGCAGCGCAACTCGACGACATTGCCCGCTTCGTCTTTGATTACCTCGTTGCAGGTCACCAGCGCGCCGTAGCGAAGCCGTACTTCTTTGCCTGGCGCCAAGCGAAACCACTTCTTCACGGGCTCTTCCATGAAATCGTCCCGCTCGATGAACACCTCGCGTGTCAAATGGAGGCGACGGGAACCGAAGCTCTCGTCGTTCGGGCTGAACGGCGCTTCGAGCTCGATTTCCTCGTCCTCGGGGAAGTTCTCGATCACCAGTTTCAGGGGACGCAGCACCGCCATGGTGCGCGGCGAGGTCGCGTTGAGGTCTTCGCGAAGCGCATGCTCGAGAAGGCCCACATCGACGATGCTGTCCCGGCGTGAAACACCGATTCGCTCAGCGAAGCGCCGGATCGAGGCGGGGGTGTATCCTCGACGGCGCATTCCAGCGATGGTCGGCATCCGCGGGTCATCCCATCCGCTCACGTGGCCCTCTTCGACGAGCCGCTTGAGGAGCCGCTTGCTCATGACCGTGTAGGTGAGGTTCAGGCGCGCGAACTCGTACTGCCAGGGGATCGGGTCGAAGTCGAAGTGCGAAACGAACCACTGGTAGAGCGGATTGTGATGCGCGAACTCCAAGGTGCAGACCGAGTGCGTAATTCCCTCGAACGCATCGGACATCGGGTGCGCGTAGTCGTACATGGGATAGATGCACCAGTCATCACCGGTCCGATGGTGCGTGACCTTGCGAATACGGTACATTAAAGGGTCGCGCAGATTGACGTCCTTGGATGCCATGTCGATCTTCGCACGCAGCACGTGGGCGCCTTCTTTGAACGTTCCAGCCCGCATGCCCGCGAAGAGCTCCAGATTCTCGTCGATGCTTCGATCGCGGTATGGGCTGTTCACGCCCGGCTTGTAGAAATCGCCCCGGCTTTCGCGAATCTCTTCGAGGGTCTGGCTGTCGACGTATGCGAAACCGCGTTTGATCAGATCGACCGCGCAATCATAGAGCTTCTCGAAGTAGTCGGATGCGAAGTATTCGTGGCTGCCCCAATCGAAGCCCAGCCAACGAACGTCTTCGCGAATCGACTCGACGTATTCGGTGTCCTCGGCCTCCGGGTTCGTGTCGTCGAAGCGCAGGTGGCAGCGCCCTCGTTCGGCCAGGGCGGCCGCCGTGAAATTCAAGCAAATCGACTTCGCGTGGCCGATGTGCAGGTACCCGTTTGGCTCCGGAGGAAATCGCGTCACGACCCGGCCGCCATGCTTGCTGGTGCGGAGGTCTTCGCGGACCAAATCGTGGACGAAGCTCGGCGCGTTCTCCTGGCCTTGGGCCTTGTCCTTCGGCTCGCTCATGCCGGAGGTCTAGCGCGCTTTTTGGCCTGGTGCCTCATTTGCATCAGCCTCCTTCAACCCCGGACGGGCCTCTGGCGCTCGCGGCGACTGGGACTATCCTTGCACGCATGATTTCGAAGATCATCCTGGTCATCTTGGCGATCATCGTCGTGTTCGTGCTGTACCAGCGCTTCATGGCGGTTCGGATTTCGGGAAGCGACGCGCGCGCCCTGATTGCGCAGGGGGCGATGCTCGTCGACGTCCGAAGCCCCGGCGAGTTCTCGGGCGGGCACATCGAAGGTGCGATCAACATTCCGATCCAAGACCTTGCGGGTCGGGCTGAGGATCTCGGCGACAAGAGCGGCGAAATCGTCCTTTATTGCCAGAGCGGCGCCCGTAGCGCGATGGCCAAGCGACTCCTCGAAAGCAAGGGTTTCTCCCAGGTTCACGACATGGGGAGCATGGCTAGCTGGTGACCGCGACGTCCGACCGCTACCGGTGTGCCGACTGTGATCTCGAGTTCGTTCCGAAGTACGTCGGGAACGACCCGAGATGTCCGAACTGCACCCGCACCGAGGCCATGGAGCCCGCCGACGGATCGGCGCTCCAACGCGACATCTGGCGTCAGTGGCTCGTGGTCTTTGCCCTTCTCTTCGTCGCCGGCATCGTCTATTTGGTGATCGGATGACGATCCAGATCTCCTACGTTTCGGACGTCCTGTGTGTCTGGGCCTACGTGGCCGAAGCTCGCTTGGACGAGCTCCGCAAGGAGTTCGGGTCTTCGATCGAGCTCGAGTACCGCTTCATCCCGATCTTTGGCGCGACGCGGCATCGAATCGACGAAGGCTGGAAGAAGCGGGGCGGCTATGCGGGTTTTGGTGAGCACGTGCGAGGGGTCGCCGAGGGGTTCCCTCACGTTTCGGTGCACGAACGGATTTGGAGCGAAGTTGCGCCGTCGACCTCGGCCGCCGCGCATGAGATTCTCTGCGCCGTGCGCTTGCTGACGGACGAAGGTGTTTTGGACTCGGCACGCCGTGCGGAGCTCGAGGGGCGCAGCCTTCTCGAAGAGGCGAGTTGGCAGGTTCGCTTGGCGTTTTTCGAGCAAGCTCGCGACATTTCGAATCGCCAGGTCTTGCTCGATGTGCTCGGGCAGGTTGGAATCCCGATCCCCGCGATCGAAGCGAAGCTGAGCTCGGGCGAAGCGATGGCCGAGCTGTGCCGAGACATCGAGCTCCGTGACGAGCACAAGATCGAAGGCAGCCCCACCTATTACCTGAACCAAGGCCGGCAGAAACTCTACGGCAACGTCGGCTATCGGGTCGTTTCCGCCAACCTGCGCGAGCTTCTAGAGCAGCCGGGGCACCAAGCTTCCTGGTGCTGACTGAGTAGCCTGCCCCGAGCTCGGGCTGCCGACTCAGTGGATCGAGTCTCGGTTGTCAGCTCCATCGGCTGTGGCAGGCCCGCGGCCAAGCAGCCGCATGATTCCCAACACCAAGCCCCCGCCTCCGATGGCGGCGACGTGAAGCGCGACGATAGACATGATGACGAGTAGTAGTTGCGTATCCATGGGAAACCCCCAATTGGTTCGGCGGAGCACTTGCTGGGGCCTGTGACCCGCCTTCCTTGTCTCCACAGTCTGGAGACGACGACGCGCTGCGTCAAGTATTAAGACTACAATTTTTCGATAATATTGTTATTGAGTAGCGAAAAACTCAATGATTCCATCAATTCTCGGCCGAGAATTCGAGCACAGACGCTTAGTACCAGATCCCACCGTTCGACGAGTCGCCGAAGAGGAGGCTGCGTGAAGGTGTCCGCGGTTCGCTTGGGCCGGTCTCCCAGCTGCGCGTCACGGACGCAGGGTTCCAAAGGTCGCCGCCCGTGCGACCCTGCGGCAAGTCGTCGCCTCGCACCGCTTCGATGCTTTCGACATCCCCGTTCCAGAGATCGCCGAGGCTCTGATCGGCGTAGCGTGGCGTCTCGAGGCCCTGCCCGGGCGCCTGTTCGGTTGCGCTCCAGAGCCCGTCGAGGCCTTGCTGCTTTTGGAGCTGACTGCTGAGGCTCGAGCTCTGCTGAACCCCGAAGCCGGCGCAGCCCACAGTGCCGAGGGAGAGAAGAATTCCGAGCGTGATTAGTGGCTTGTTCATGTTGACCTCCTTATGTATTCACTGTATACATCAATGTATACGTCGTTCACTAGCAATGTCAACACTGTTTACTGAGGTCCGATGATTAAGTTACACTGCCCCATGGCAACCGCGAAAAAGGCCTATCATCACGGCGAATTGCGCGAATCCTTGCTCGAGGCGGCCGAGCTGCTCCTCGAAGAAGACGGCCCTGGCGGGCTTTCGCTCCGCAAGGTCGGGCGCCGGCTGGGCGTGACCCCAGGAGCCCCCTACCGCCACTTCGAAGACAAGGACGCGCTCCTGGCTGCCCTCGCCGTGCGCGGCTTTGAGCGCCTGCGGGAGAGGATGCTCGCTGAAGAGGACGGCAGCGCCAGCGGCGAAGAGCGTATGCGGCAAGCCGGCCTGGGCTACCTGGAGTTCGCGTCAGCCCATCCCGAGCTCTTCCGACTGATGTTCGGATGGATGCCATCGCGCGACGTGCCCGAGCTTTGCGAAGCGGGCGACGCCGCGTTTGCCGGCCTTCGAGGCATCCTCGAAGACTGCGAGCAGGAAGGGCTGTTGACGAAAAGCGTGCAGGAGGCGGGCCTGATGGCCTGGTCCGCGGTGCACGGGGCGGCTTTCCTTTTGATCGACGAGCGCCTGATGCTTGGCGACCAAGAGCCCTGCGCCAAGGGTGTTCTGGCGCTCCTCCACGAAGGCATCTGGTCCGGAATCGCCGGCCGCCGCACCTAAGCGTAGGATTCGTCGAGCGCGTCGATGAAGGGATCGAGCTGATCGGCAGGGAGGGCGTTGATGCCCGCGGCAGCCGCGCGGCCGCCGCCGGTCGGGAACTGCCGGCAAAGGGCGTCGGCACCCCGCTTGTCGTCGAGTGGAGCACGCACGCTGACGAGATATGTGCCATCGGCACGTGCGGTGAGCACGGCATGGGCACGTCCGGGTGAAGCGTTGGCGAGGTCGTTGCTGTAGACCCCGGATACACGGCGCGCCCAGGCTTGGTTCGGCAGAATGATGACAGCGGTTTTGCTGGTTTCGCGCACCGGCTCGACCGCAGCGGCCGCGGCCATGTCGTCGCGGTAGCCGGATTCCAACCTTGCGAACGCGTCGGCCGCCTCTTCTACGAACCCGAACGGACTCGAGAACGGACGCACGAGCTCGAAGAGCTCGGCTGGTGGAAAGTGCAGGTCCTCGAGCGACGAACCATAGCCGTTGTAGTTGATGTAGATGCCGAGGTTCTCGAGAAGGCTCAGCTGCTTTTCCGAAAAGCCCAAGGGAGCCGCGAGGGTGTGCGCGCTGGCCTTGAGATTGTCGCCAAAGGCGCCGGTAACCGCCCACTCGACGTACTTCCCTTCGAGGTAGCCGTTGATGAGCAAGCTGGTACAGACGTTCGGATCGGGGTCGATGATCGTCGTTAGCTTGTCGCTCTCGGGAATCTCCCCGGCAAAATGGTGGTCGACATAGAAGACCTCCGCGCCTGCTTGGAGTGCCTTCAGCACGCCGTCGCGGTTTTTGTCGAAGCTGAGGTCGAGCGCGGTGATTCGATCGCCTGCATGGACCTCGGCCTTCGCGACCAAGGCGATATCGCGTTTCACGCCGGTGATGAGCGTGCTTTCCAAAGGCTCGGCGTTGCGAAGCTGGGTCAGCGCGCAGATGCCGTCGGCGTCGCCGTTGAAGATGTCGATGTGTGGCATGGGATTACGCCTGGATCAACAAGCCTTGGATCGGCGCGAATGGCGCCATTGCGT
>JABDJF010000821.1 GCA_013002645.1 Myxococcales bacterium | reverse complement strand
AACAATCTCGTTGCCCGAATCCGATCGATTGCCGAGCATGCGGTGGTCCCTGATCCGGACGAGCCGATGGGCCAGACCCGCACGGTGCGCGCCGGTTGGCTCGAACGACTCTTGATCGCACCCAATTGCGTTCAGTACCACCTGGAGCACCACCTGGTGATGACCGTGCCGCACTACAACCTCCCGAGGTTCCACGCGATGATGCGGGAACGCGGGTTGCTCGAGGGCGCGTGCGTCGCCGACAACTACGCACAGGTCCTCCGGGCGGCCGTCGCCTGAGCTCTTTTTGCCGTCCCGCTCAGCCCCGAGCCGCGACAAGCGCCGAAATCAGGATCGTCACGACCACGTAGCTCCCGGCGACGCGCCGATGCGACCAGCCCGACTGATTCAATCGCTGGTAGATGTGGGACTTGTGGGCCGCGAAGACGTTTTCGCCCTTGAGCAGTCGCCGGATCAACGTGAAGACGGCGTCGCCGAGGAGCGGCGCGGTCACGGCGCCGGCCCACCACATCGTGCTCGCGTCCGGCGCTTGGAGGAGGGCCAACGCGACGGCGCCGCCGAGGACGGTGCTGCCCGAATCTCCCATGAAGATCTTCGCCGGCGGCCAGTTCCACAGTAGAAAAGCGAGGAGCGCCGCGACCAGCAGCCACCAGCCGGGCTGGTTCAGGTACAGTGCAAAGAACGCCAGCTGGACCATGCAGCAGCCACCGACGAGTCCGTCGAGGCCGTCCATGAAGTTGTAGAAGTTGATCAGCGCGGTGATCGCGATGACGCTGAGCACTGGGGGCAACCAGGGGACACCAAGCGGATCGAGGATCGCGTCGATGCCGGCGAAAGAGCCAAAGAGAAACACCGCGAGACCTGCCGAGATGAGCTGAACGAGGTAGCGGAGCCGGGCCGAAAGCCCGCGCGCGTCGTCGATCGTGCCAACCGTCCAGAGCGGCAAGAGCACGAGGATCGACCCTTTCAAAAAAAACGGAGTGCCGTCGGGCTCCTCGTCGACCAGGACGGCTGCGACTGCTGCCGTCACCAAGAACGCAGCCACGAATGCGATGCCGCCGCCTCGCGGGGTAGGCTGCGTGTGGGAGCTTCGCGGGTTCGGGACGTCGATCAATCGGTGGGAGAGCCGGCGCTCGACGATCCAAATTCCCGCCCAGCTCAGCGCAAACGAAACAATCGAGAGTAGGATCCAGATCATGGCGCAGCCAGCATGCGTCGGAGGCCTTCGTCCACGCCAATTTGGGGCGTCCAGCCGAGCTTTTGGCGAAGCGGTTCGATGTCCACGTAAAGCGAGGATTCCAACCGGCGAAGGGTCCCGGTGTCCAGAGGCAGAGACCAGCCCGTGGCTTCGGTGAATGTGTCTGCCCCGCGTGCGAGGCGCCGCAGAAGAGGCATCGGGACGGAGACGAGGCGCGTTCGGCTTCCGGTGAGCGCCGCAACCCTTCGAATGAGCTCGGGCGTGGACAAGTCTTCTCCATCAGCGAGCAACAAGACGGCGTGGGCGGCGTTCCGATGGGCGAGGGCGATCGCGGTCGCATCGACGAGATTCTCGACGAACGTGAAGCTGCGGCGATTCGCGACGGCACCGAGGGGCAGGGGCAGACCGCGGCGCACCAAGGCGACGAGGCGGCTCATGTTTCCGGGGTTGCCTGGCCCATAGACGAGGGTGGGGCGAAGAATCGTCCAGACCATGCTCGTCCCGCGGCTTTGATCGATGAGCGCGCGCTCGGCGGCGAGCTTGCTTCGCCCATACGGGGTTTCGGGTCTGCAAGGGGTCTCGAGCGTGACGAGGCTGTCCGATGAGGCGGTCACGGCTCCGATGGAGCTCATCAGAATGAATCTTCGTATGCCGGCATCGATGGCTTGCTCGACGAGCCTCGACGTCCCGCGCACGTTCACTTTCATGAAGGCGTCCTCGTCCTCGGCGCTCTCGTCGAGCACATGGGCGCGTGCTGCAAGGTGAATGACGGCATTGCAGTCTTGCAACGCGTCGCGCCAATCGGTTCGCTCGTCGATGTCACCGACCACGGCGATGCGAGGCTGGCGGGAAGCGATCGCCTTCGGAAGACGAGCCTCGGCCCCGGAGTCGCGCATGGCGAGGGTAAGCGAGTGACCAGCGCGTTCCAGTACCGGAAGCAGATGCGTGCCGACGAATCCCGTCCCACCCGTGACCAACACCTTCATTCGAAGCTCACGCCGAGCTCGCGGTAGTAGTTCTCCAAGCGCGCAAAGACGAACCGCTCGTCGAACGTGCTGACGACGCGCTCTCGCCCGGCCTTTCCAAAGCGTTGGGCAAGCGCTGGGTCGGAGAGGATCTCCGTGATGGCACGCTTCAGCGCGCCGCCGTCTCTCGCCGGGACCAGCAAACCCGTGACCTGGTCTACGACGGCTTCTCGGCAACCGCGGATGCGCGTCGCGACGACGGGGAGCGCCATCGCCATCGCTTCGAGGACCGAGCGGGGCAGGCCTTCGCGATACGACGGCAGGACGAACACATCCAACAGTCCCAATAGTTCCTGAACGTCGTCGCGAAACCCGGTGAAGGTGACGTGCGAGTCGAGCCCTCGTTCGCCGATGACGTCGACGAGACGAGCCTGAAAGGCATCGCGTTCGGTCGACAGCTGCCCACCGATCACGATCAGGTGGGCCTCGGGGAAATCTTCGCGAAGCTCCGACATCGCTTCGATGAGCTCGCCGAAGCCTTTTTCTTCGGTGATGCGACCGGTAATCCCGAGAATCGGTCCATGGTGGTCTGGAACCCGGAGCTCAGTTCGGAGCTGCGCTCGGCGCTCGGCGCTCACGGCGGCGCCGTCGAAGCGTGCCACGTCGATGCCGTTGCCGAGATAGCGAATCTTTTCGGCCGAGCCAATCCCCGTGGTCACGGCCGTGTCGAAGTCCTCTTGGCTTTGCACCAGGACGCGATCCGTGATCCGTGCAATCGATTTTTCGACGCCGTGATACAGGGCGTACTGGTGTCGCGGCATGTCGTCGTGAAAATAGAAGCCGTGCGCCGTGTACACAATTCGCTGGATGCCGGCGAGCTTTGCCGCGACGCGTCCCAAGGCCGAAGCGACCGGGGCGTGGGTATGCACCAGGTCATAGTGTTGCGCGCGCATGAGCTTACCGAGCTCCATGACGGTCCGCGAGTTCGGGAGCGGAGAGATTTTTCTGTCGATCTGAATCTCGTGGATGGTGTAGCCGCGGGCGCGGAGTCTTTCGACTCGCGGGTCGGGTGAGCAGGCCGCCTCCACCGAGAGTCCGCGCTTTCTGAGGTAGTCGATCTGGGGCAGCAGCAGGGTCTCGAGACCAAACGCCACCGCGCAGACGTGGAGCACCTTCATGACGCGGCGGAGTCTAGCAGCCCGCCTGGAGAACGGGGACAAACCGTCGTAAGCTGCCAGCGCCGATGCAAGAAGGATTGGTCACCGCGCTCTTGTGGCTCTTGTTTGGCGGCAGCCATGTCGTCCTTTCGATGCGTGCGATTCGCACGCGGATGGTCGCAAGGCTGGGTGAAGCGGGCTTCATTTTCGTCTATTCGCTCGTGGCGATCGGGACCTTCGCCGCCCTGGTGCACTATGTTGCGCTGCATCGGTTTGCAGAGCCGCAGGCCTCTTTCCTGGTGACGATTCCCCCGGTACGCGGCGCGCTGATCGCGCTTTCGGTCATCGGCTTTTCGCTATTCGTGGCTGCGGTTCTGGTCTACCCCAGGCTGCCAATGGCGACGTTCCGTCACCGCGTCATGCCTGCGCGTGGGATTCAACAGCTCACGCGACATCCTTTCTTCTCGGGCATCGCAATCTGGGCGGCCTCTCATGCGCTGTTGGCGCCGTCGAGGGTGACTTTCGTCTTCTTCATCGGCGTCGTCGTCCTCTCGTTCGTGGGAGGCATGCATCAGGATCGCCGGCTCATCGTCGAGCTGGGGGAGCCCTACCGCGCCTACGTCGCGGCGACTTCGTTCTGGCCGTTCGTCGCGATCATCACCAAACGACAAACCATCAACTGGCGCGAGCAGCCCTGGTTTGCGTATGGCGTCGGCATCGGGGCGAGTCTCGGGCTCTACGAAGTGCACGACACCATTTTCAATCGCGGTGGCGCCTACGTGATCGCCGCCGTCACCCTGGGGTCGATCGTCGCCATCTTGAATTCGCGTGCACGCGCGCGGTCCCCCCTGAAGGAATCCTGACGTGTTCGACGAATACGTCGACTACGACGGACTCGGCCTCGGGGCGCTCGTCGCACGTGGTGACGTCCACCCGCTCGAGATTCTCGAGGCCGCCATTCGTCGCGCGGAGAAGCTCAACCCGGAGCTCAACGCGATCGTAACCCCGCTCCATGAGCGTGCGCGCGCACGTGCACAGGGCGAGCTTTCCGGTCCGTTTGCCGGGGTGCCCTTTCTCCTCAAGGACGCCCACCATGCGCTCCGGGGCACGCCGATGAGCAACGGCAGCCGGCTTCACCAGGGCGAGCTGTCCTCATTCACCTCGGAGATCGTGCAGCGCTTCCTCGAAGCGGGGGTCGTCATCTTCGGGAAGACCAACACCCCCGAGTACAAACTTTCGGTCTTCACGATGCCCAAGGCCTGGGGCGCCACCCGAAACCCCTGGGATTCCACCCGGTCCGCCGGGGGCTCGAGCGGCGGCTCGGCGGCGGCGGTTTCCGCGGGGATCGTCCCTATGGCGTCCGCGACCGACGAAGGCGGGTCCATCCGAATGCCAGCCTCGGCCTGCGGAGTCTTCGGCCTCAAGCCCAGTCGCGGGCGCAATCCGATCGGGCCCGATTTCGGCTGGGAGTACGAAGGGCAGTCCACCTCGCACATCGTGAGCCGGACGGTCCGTGACACCGCCGCGATGCTCGACGCCACAGCGGGCCCCGAGCCTGGTTCCCCCTACGTGGCGCCCGATCCGACTGGATTTCTGGCGGGGCTCGAGGCCAATCTGGGCCAATTGCGTGTCGGTATGTCGACAGCTACTCAGGTGTACGGTGTGCCGATGGAGCGTCCTTGCATCGACGCGGTACGCGCGACAGGCCGTCTTTTGCAGGACTTGGGCCATATCGTCGAAGAAGTCCCGCTTCCCTTCGACGAATGGGAGGTGCTCCGGGCGTCCATCCTCCTCGGCGCTGCCAACACCGCGGCGGTCGTCGCCGATTTGGAGGCGAGGTACGGTCGTGCCAAGGCGCACGGCTCACTCGAGGAGGTCGTCCGGCTCCTGGCGGCGGTGGGACGAACGGTCCCAGCCGAGCAGGTGGGGGCCGCTCGGTGGACAGGCAGGCGTGTAGGTTTGGCGCTGGCGAAGTTCTACACCGGCTACGACCTGCTCCTGATCCCCACCATGGGGCGGGTGCCGGTTCCGCTCGAGGAGGCGGCGCCGACCGCACAGGAGCAGCGGCTGCTTCGCTTCCTGCTGTCTGCGCCGGCGGCGCCCCTCTTTGGCGTTCGCGCGCTGCGGGAGCGCATCATGGATGCCCAGATGGAGGCATTCTCGCGCCAGGTCCTCCCGAGGACGATGGTCGCCAACCTGACCGGCGTGCCGGCGATGTCGGTGCCGCTCCATCGAACCGAGCAGGGGTTGCCGGTTGGTGTGCAGTTCCTCGGGCCGTACGGAGACGAGGCGCGAATGCTGAGGCTCGCGGCCCAGCTCGAAGAGGCAAAACCTTGGCCGTTCCGCCGATGAGAGTCCTTCAAGCGAAGCTCATGTAGAGCAGGCGGCCGGCGACATAGAGGACCAGCGCTGCGGTGAGTCGCTTCACGGCACGGCCCGAGAGCACGCGGGTGCTGAGCCGGCTTCCTAGCTGACCGCCAACGAGCACCGCCACGCCCAGCCAGATGTAGTCGACGAGCTCTGCCAGGTGTGCGGTCGTCCCTTGCTTCGTCGCTTGGCCAACGAGTCCCGCGGCCGAATTCAACATGATGAACAAGCTCGAGGTTGCGGCGATCCGCTTCGGCTCGGCGAGCCGGAGCAGGTGCAATGCAGGCGCCAAAAAGATCCCCCCGCCGACTCCCACCATCCCCGAAATGAAACCGATCGCGCCGCCCAAAGGCACACCGACGGCCCAGTTGAGCACGGCTGCCCGCCGTCGCGACGTCTTCGTCGGTGACGGCTGAAACCACATCGCGATGCCCGCGGCCAGCAAAGAGAGCCCGAGCAAGAGGACGAAGGTGTCTTTTTGAATTGGAACGCTGCCGCCGAACCAGGCCATGGGAATCGAAAGCACCACGAACGGAACCGCGAAGCCGAGGCTGAGCTCGCCGGAACGCCGGTACTGCCACACGCCACCTGCGACTACGATGAGGTTGCACCCCAGCGCCACCGACGGAAGGATGCGGTAGTCCGTATCGGCGAGAACCAAGAGCGCGTTGTAGGTGGAACCGCCGCCAAAGCCGACCGAGGCGTAAAGCACGGCGGTCACGAAGAACAGCAGGGCGAGGATCAGCATGCAGGCGCTGGATACGTCACGCCGCGATCCCTTGCAACGCCGAAGCTAACCGGCGCGCCGCTCCGCACAGCGCGCCGTCGCAGTCGCCACCGCA
Source organism: Myxococcales bacterium (assembly GCA_013002645.1). Taxonomy (GTDB): domain Bacteria; phylum Myxococcota_A; class Polyangia; order Polyangiales; family Houyiibacteriaceae; genus SG8-38. The sequence continues at coordinate 2,174 of JABDJF010000821.1, read as the reverse complement.
ACGGGGCGCAAGTCGCCCGGTATACGCCCGCCAAAACAATTGGTGACGATGGCAACGCCGAGCTCGCGTTCGGGGTCGGCCCATGCCCCCGAACCACCAAAACCAAAGTGACCGAACGCGTGCGGATTCGGGAGCCCCAGGTCGAAGTGACGCTTCGCGACGGAGAAACGCACGCCGAGGGAGACGGGCCGCATGTAACCGACCTTGAAGCGCAGCGGAAAAGGGATGACGCGGCCAATGCGTGGGTTCTGATCCTCGGTGGCGTCGGCGAGGGCCGCAGCCGAAAGGAGCCGGACTCCATTGAGTGCGCCCCCGCGACTGAGGGCTCCGTAGAGCCGGGCCAACGAGCGAGCGTTGAACACCCCGTTGCCCGATGGAATGACCGAGGTCAGCCAGCGCGGATCGCCAAGGACGTCGCCGAGCCCGGGCGGGATCATCGCATCGACAAACTGCCCCACCGCGGAGTGCCATCGAGCCGTGGTGGATGCCGTTCGGCGAACTCGTGCGCGAACGCTCCGCGGTCTCCCACGGAGAACCTTGCGCGGAAACTTGGGGATGAGAAACTCTGCGACACGGGGCAGCTCGCTCTCGGGGAGCCCCATGTAGAGCCCGTCGAGCTCGAGCGGGTCAGCGAGATTCTCCTTGATCAGTTGGGGGAAGGTCTTGCCGGTCGCCCGCTGCAAAACCTCGCCGATGATCCAGCCGCCGGTCCAGGCGTGGTAGCCAAAGTCCGTGTCCGGCAGGTGCACCGGCCACATGTCTTCGATGACGCGAACCATGTGACCCCAGTCGAACATCTCTTCGGAGGAGTCGATGACCCGGGCGATCGAGTAGAGGCCTGCGCGGTGTGACGCGGCCTGCCGCAGTGTGATTGCCCCCTTGCCGTTTTTGCTAAATTCGGGCCAGTACCGCGCCACCGGTGCATCGAGGTCCAGCACGCCCCGGTCGATCATTTGGTGGAGCAGCGTCGCCATGACGCCCTTGCCCGTCGACATGCTCAAGGCCAGCGTCTCCGGCTCGAAGGGTGTTCCAATCCGGTCGCGCGTGCCGCCCGCGAGGTCTGCAACGAGCTCTCCACGGTGATACACGGCGATGGCAACGCCGCCGGGGCCGTACGCAGGCGTGCACCAGCGAACCGTGTCCCGCAACGAACGAAAGTCTGGATGAGTGTAACCGCGTACGCGCATGGTTTCAGACCGCACCAGTCTGCAACCGGCGTGCCGCGCCCCCAAGCTCCCCGTTCGCGGCAACAATTGACCATGTTTTGGCGGCGCGAAGCGCAGAAACTGCGCGGGCCCGCGGTCCGCGTGCAGCCGTTGCGCGGTTTTGTTTGCGGTCCTTACCGCCACGAAACGCAAGCTCGGGTAGAATCCTCTCGATGTCCGAGGATTCAGTCCCACTGCCATTCGACGAAGTCGAAGATCTTCTCGACGTTTTTCGAATGCACGTCGCGCCCAACAAGCTCGCTCATTACCAGCGAATGGGCCTGCAGATGGTCATGGGGAAACGTGAAGGCATCTGGTTCGAGGATGCATACACCGGACTTCGGCTCATCAACTGTCATTGCAATGGCGGTGTCTTCGGCCTCGGGCACTGCAACCCGCGCGTGGCCTCCGCCGTGGCCAACGCCTTGGGGAAGCTCGACATTGGCAATCATCATTTCATTTCGGGTCAACGTGCGCAGCTCGCGGCGCGACTCTCGGCGACGCTCGAGCACGCGCTTCCTCGGGTCGTGTTCGGCGTTTCCGGCGGTGAGGCCATCGACGTCGCGATCAAGGCGGCGCGAGGCGCGACCGGGCGGGGTGAGATCATCTCCGCGCGCGGCGGCTATCACGGACACACCGGCCTTTCCCTCGCGGCCGGCGACGCCCAGTTCCGGGACCCGTTCGGTCCGAACCTCCCGGGTTTCGCGCAGGTTCCGTTCAACGACCGAGGCGCGATGGAGGCGGCCATCGACGATGACACGGCCGCGGTGCTCCTCGAAGCCATTCCGGCCACCTTGGGTATGCCGATTCCGGAGCCTGGCTATTTCGCCGCGGTTCGGAAGCTCTGCGATGATCAGGGAGCGCTTCTGATCGTCGACGAGGTTCAAACTGGACTCGGTCGAACAGGGCGTTGGTGGGGTATCCAGCACGAAGACGTGACCCCGGACGCGGTCGTCACCGGTAAGGGGC
>JABDJF010000698.1 GCA_013002645.1 Myxococcales bacterium | reverse complement strand
GCGCGGACGGCGAGCCCGTCCGCCTCCTCGTTGAGCCGTACCCCTTGGTGGCCGCGAACGTGAAAGAGCTGGGCGTCGGGGTGCGCGTCGAGCGCCCGCCGCACTCTGGCGACCAGCTCCTTGTTGGCACGGACCTTCCACCCCTGAGTCAGCACGCCAATCGAATAGGTCGAATCGGTGTAGAGCCGGAGCGGCCGGCCGAGCTCCGTCGCAAGCTCTGCCGCTCGAAGAATGCCGGTCAGCTCAGCGATGTTATTCGTCGCTTCTCCGATGTACTCGCTGAGCTCGCGCCTCTGATCGCCCCAGAGCGCGACTGCGCCCACGCCTGCGGGACCAGGGTTGCCGCTGCACGCGCCGTCGGCGTAGACGAGCACTTCGTCACCACCGGGCTGCTCGGGAGCCACCGATCCCTTGGAGGAGGCGGCGCTCGAGGACTTCTTGGATGGCTTCTTGGACTTCTGCACCGCTTCGCCGGGCGCGCAAAACGAATCAGGCTCGATCCGAGGGGCCGCTCCGGACGATTTCAAATTCGAGGCACTTGCAAAATACGCCCTTCCGTCGTTGGGCCTGTACCGAACCTCGACGCGGCCCTCTCGTGCAACGAGCTCCCCGCTCTCATCGCAACGCGCGAGAACCTCGGCATTCCGCAACCGCATTCGGCGCCATGGCATGGGGCACGCGTTAGCACGGGGACTTGCCCCGTGAAAAGAACTTCCTACCCTCGAGCCGTGTCTCGCTCTATCAAGGTGGCCGCCGTCGTTTCGGTGAGCATGGCGGGCTTGCTCTTCGGAGCGATGCAGCACGCCAAAACGCTGCGCGCGAATAGGCTGCTCCATCAGCTCCCGAGCACCGCCCGTGCCATCTTGAGGATCGACGCTCCCTCGCTTGCAGAGACGGCGGCGGCGAGGACGCTACTCGGGGCGTTCGTCGCCGAACAACAGCTGAGCGAGATCGAAGCGGTCTGCGCACTGGATCCGGTCGAGGCCCTCAGCGAAGTCATCGTTTGGGTCCGCGGGCCGGACGATCAACCGTTTCAGTCGATCGGCGTCATGTTGGAAGGACGTAACGCAAGCGCCGCAACCCTGGCGACTTGTCACCGTGCGCTCGTCGAAGGCCGCGGCGGCTCAGTCGTTCGCCTCGACGGTCCGGCAGGGCCCATGCTGGCGGATCTCGATCAGCGGAGCGCAATCTCGATAGTCGACGACCGGACGGTCGTTGCCGGCTCCGTGATCACCGTGACGGAGGCCATCGCGGTCCGTCGCGGCACCGCTCCTGCGCTCTTCGAACGCGACCTCATTGCGGCCCGCTGGCCGGTCTTGAGCCGAGGGAGCAGCATTTCGGCGATTTTGGAGCCGCCGGATCACTGGATGTCTGCGCTGGAGCGGGTGATGCAGCGGTCTGACGGGCCTTCCGCGCTCGAAGGCGCCCAAACCATCGGCTTGTTCGTCGAGTCCGAAAGCGCCAGGGCCGTGACGATATCCATCGACATCAGCAGCGCCGAGCTCGCAGCTCAGGATGCCGAGCGAATTCGCGCTTGGATCGCGGACCCACCCGGAAACGTCGAACCTCCATGGACGAATGTGCTGCAGTCCGCTCGCGTGTCGGCGCAAGAGCGAACCATCGAAGTGACCGTCGACGTGTCTAGTCTTTCGGCGATTCCGTAGCGCTCGTCGCGTCGCCCTTGCGCCCCACGAAGAACTCCGACTTTCTGTACTGGCCGTCGATTCGCTCGATCAAGATCTTGATGACCGCCGCGGCAGGAACCGCAAGCAGCACGCCGGTGAATCCCAGAAGCTCGGCGCCCACCAGCAAAGCAAAGAGAACGGCAATGGCGGAAATGCCAACCGTGTCCCCCATGATCTTCGGCGTGATCACGAAGCCCTCCAGCCCTTGAATGATCGCGTGCACGCCGAGCACCCAAAGCACCTGCGTCCAACCCTGCCAGTCGAGCGCGGTCATCAGCAGAGCCGTGCCGAGTGCAAGGGTGCTGCCGAGATAAGGAATGAACGAGAGCACCCCCGCCAGGATCCCGATCGGCAGCGCCAAGGGTACCCCGATCGACCCGTACCCAACCGAGTACAGCACTGCCAGGATGGCCATCACCGTAAACTGGCCGCGGAAGAACTGCCCGAGCACCTCATCGACTTCGCGAAAAAAACCGTTCGCCTCCAGCCGGTGGCGAGGCGGAATCAAGTCCGCGGCCCGGGCTACGAGAGCATCGAAGTCGTAGAGCAGATAAAACGCGAACACCGGGATCATCAGCGAAGCGACGATTGCGGCGACCGCAGAAGCTGTGCCGCCGAGAAGCCATTTCGCAACGGCCGTGGCGGGTGTGTAGCCCTTGGTGACGACCGATTGGAGATCGAGGTGAAGCTCCTCGAATGCATCGCCCACCGAGTTGGGGACTTCCAGTCCGAGCTCGAGGAGGATCGGCTCCCACTCCGCCCGACTGCGCGCGACGAGCCCGGGCAAGCGCCTCACGAAGCTCGCGATCTCCTCGTAGACCATCGGAAAGATGACCAGCAGTGAAACCGCCGTGATCGCGAAGACGCCCAGCAGAAGGACCGCAATGCCGACGGCGCGACCGATCGAGCGGTCCCGAAGCAGCCGGCTCTGCTCGATGCGATCGACCAGCGGGTCGAGCATGTACGCGATTAAGAAGGCAAAGAAAACGGGCGCGAGCACGCCGCGCAGGGTGAACAGCAGCCAGCCGACCGCGAGCGAAGCCCCCAGCCACAGAATCCAGCGTGGAGCCTTGTCTCGCTCAGACATACCGGCCTTCTAGCACAGCCATCAGGCCCGCCGCTGAAAGCAGTCGGGCGCAATCCCGAGACGGCGGCGGGATCGCTCGGTCGCGTCGATGAAGCGTGTGGTCACCGGGTCGTGGTACCCGCTGGCTAGCGTCAGCTCTGGTGCGTCTTCGCGGTAGAACTCACCGATCCGGTGCATGCAGACCTCGCGCAGGTACTTGCCGACGATCGAGGCAAGGGCAACCGGCAGGTGGCGCGCATCGGCATGGACTTCAAAGCGAAGCTCGCCGAGATCTTGGACTGCGTATCTGCGTTGACCGCGACGGTTCGCAAGAGCTTCGACCCGGTCGGAATCAAAGCGCGAAAAGCGCGCGGCGTAATCACGGATGCCTCCGATCATGCCGCAAAGAACCAACAGCGGAGCGCCGTGGCGGAGGTGAGCCGATGCGATGAGATCCTCGAAGAGCTCGAGATCGACCGCGAGCTTGTTCTTTCCATCGGAGTGCTTTGCGTTGAGCACGCCGGCGCAGGCAACGCGGCTTTGCACGTCGACGATGCGAAGGCTCGATCGGCCGATCAGCTCGTCGAGTAGCCGCTTGCCCTGCGCCGCACTGCCGCCAAACATCGGCAGGGAGGGGTCGACCGCCCAACACTGCCGCGCGGTGGCTTCGTCTGGACAGCACGCGCGAAGCCTTGGTCGGGACTCAGGGGCAACGCGGTCGAAAAAGCCATCGACCGAGGCCGGCACGCCTGCTCCGCCACGTTCGACCAGAGCCAGGGCCACCGACTCGGCGAAAGCCATCCTCCCAAACCCACCGGTCTCCTTGCTGTCGGTCAGCCCTAGGCCAAGCCCGCGCTCGCACAGCGCGGCTCTGCCGTAGCGGGAGGTCTCGAGAAGGACGGAGGTGGCCACCAGAGGCCCCAGCCGCGGCCCCAAGCCGTTCTCGTCGACCCCCATCACGAGCATCTTCGCGATGTACCACGGCGGCCCGGAGCTGCACCACTCGGGGGGGTTTGGCCTTGTCTCGAAATCACGGTAATATTATGGTGTTGTGGTAGCTCGCATTCACTCTGTGTCCGGGGACGAGGATCACGAGCAAACGGAGAACCCGATTGCCAGGATGATCCGAGAAGCGATCGAAAGCGTCGCGACACACGACGTGCGGATTCAGATACTCCATCGCGCGCTACACATGTCACGCGAGCATGAGATCCCGGAGACGGGGGACCGCCTGCACCGCTTCGTCGACAAGCACCTCCGAACCGCGATGGAGTTCTATCTCGGGAACGCAGCCGCCGAAGCCGTGATGCAGAACCTCGAGCCCATGCTGAAGTTTGCCGAGACGATTGGCTCTCGGCCGCCGCAGGGCCATCATCGCGAGGACGGAGGCCTCGAGGCCGGCCGCAAACGGGCGCGCTCGGGCGTCACCAGGAAGCACAGTGACCATCCCCCCGAGCCCAGCACCTCGAAGTATCCCACAATTGAACCGTTGGGCTCTGCGCTGCCGATGGTCTTCGTCGCCACGCGGGATCGCCGGCGATGCGCAGAGATCGCACAAAGCATAGGCTCGGCCGCGGCTGTACAGCAAATCGAGGATGTCGTTTCGTTTCTCGATAACGTCAAGGCCACGGCATCGCTGGGCCCACTGCTCGTAATCGATTGCGTCGAGGCCTCCGTACAACCTTCGACGATTGCAACTTTGGCACACGAGCTGCCGAAAAACTCAGCCGTGTTGGTGTGGGGCGCCACCGAAAAACACCGGGCCCTGACCGACTTAGTGACGGGCGACCGAAGATGGTTTCGCTGCGGTGTCGAGGCCAAGCCTGGCGATGTCGCTGCCTTGATCCAAATGCTCCTCGGCAAACAACCAACCTAGGATGCCTTCATCCGTGGCCGGGACGTTCGCGCTGGCTTCGTCTTTTCTTGCGGGGTCGCTCAGCCACGGCCAGTGAGGCGCTTGTTCCCTGCAACCGAGATGCCGCTCCTTCGGTCCGCAACCGACGCGGACATGAAAGTGATCATCATGTGGTTCGCCGCGCGACGGCTGATGAAGAACCCAGGTCGCTCGAACAACGGCCTGGGACGAGCGCTCATGACGCGCGGCGTAGCGGAGGAGACGAACCTTGAGCTCATTCGAGCAGAAGAGCCATTTCACGCGGGCTTCGTCGTCCATCACCAAGCTGCGGACCAGATGCCAATTGCGGCCTTCGTCGAAACGGAATGACTGGCCCGGCAGAATCGCGAGCCCAAACACGTCGAATCGAAGCCAGGCACCCGGACTTGTGTTCAGCCCTCCGACGTCTCTCGCAAAGAACAAAAGGTCGGCGTCGCGGCCGGTGCGGTGGGTTCGATGTCTCGCATGCGAGCCGCCGAGGTGGCTCGATAGATCACCAACCCGAAGCGGGGGCCCGGCTGGAAATGCGTTGGCTACTTCACGCGCCGCGCGCTCGATCGCACCAACGAGAGTCGCTGTTCCGTATCGGGTCTGGTCGCGAGGCCGGAGCCGCCGATAGCCCTCTCCCCGGTTGGCGAGGCGAACCGCATGGCGAAGGTAGCCGTGTTCGGCAGTGCCGACCGAGATCGTCTCGCCTGCCGGCAGCAGCTCGGTTGCGCAGCAACAGATCACGATGATTCCCGCAATCGGCAAAAGCCTCAGCATTTCAAATGCATGATAGCCTACGGTTCCGCTTGACGTCCGAAACCCGCCACGTAAGTTTCGGAATTAGTCATGTCCGAGCCAATCGAAGGATTCATGGACCGCCTCAGCGCGCACCTAGACCGCGGCTGGGAATTGGTCACTCAGGGTGACTTGAGCGGTGCGATGGCGTCAGCCGAGCAGACCCTCGAGCTGGACGGCGAATCGCCCGATGCGCACAACCTCATCGGATACATCCATGCCGCAAACGGCAATTTGGACATGGCCCTCGAGCATTACCGACAGGCCATCGACCTCGACGAGCACTACCTCGAGGCAATGCTCAACGCGGCCGAGCTTCTGATTCACCCGCTGGGAAGCTTGGCAGAGGCGATTCGCGTGCTCGACCAGGCGCTCGAAAGCTGCCAAACCGCGGACGACATCGCTGATGCCTCGGTGCTCAAGGTCGACGCGCTGCTCCAACAAGGGGACCGAGCCGCGGCTGCCGAGCTTCTCCTCGGGCTGCCCGAAGGGCCCTACGAAAACGAACAGCTCGACTTCCTGATCGGGCGCGCGCATTTCGAGCTCGACCAGATCGATGCCGCCACTGTCTTGATCGAACGGGCGGCCGCGCGGCCCGATGCGTCCCCCGATGTTCTCTATTACCTGGGCCTGCTGCGTGACCGACAAGAGCGAAACGGGGAAGCCTCTCTAGCCTTTCTCAAGACGCGGCATCTCGACGGACTTCTACCGAGCCCTCCATGGTCGCCCACGCACGGACGCTTCGAAAAGATCGTGCAAGCCGCCCTGCGTGCGCTCCCCGAGGGACTCACGCAGCGCCTGGAGGGCAACTTGATCATGGTGAGCGATCTGCCCGGCCTGGAGGTCGTGGCCGAGGGCGTGGACCCACGAACCCCACTACTCTTGGATGAAATGGCTACCACCGCGGGAGGCGAACAACAGCGACGCCTCTTCGTTTATCAGCGAAACATCGAGCGGCTGATTCGACACCCGCTCGGGCTGCAGGAAGACGTGCAGGAGATCCTGCACCGCGAGCTCGAAGCGCATTTCAACAGGCCAAAAGACCAGCCCGCGGGCACCAAGTTCTCGACCAAGCGTCAGGGCTGAAGGTCCGATGCTGTCCCGCCGAGGGCGTTCCATATCGTTTCCATGTCGCGTCGTGCCGGCGCGTCGAATTGCATTGGCGCGCCGCCCGACGGGGACGGAAAGCTCAGCCTGGCACAGTGCAGCATCACCCGTCGCGCGGTCACGACCGTACCGTCCGGCATGACGGCGCGCCGTTTTGCACCGTATGCATGATCGCCGAACAGCGGGGAGCCCGCGCGGGCGGCATGCACACGAATCTGGTGGGTTCGACCCGTAACTGGCATCAACCGAAGGAGAGTTGCCGCCGGGCTGCGGGCAGCCACTCGATATCGAGTCAATGCGGATCGCTCGCCGCGGCCCGCGCGCGCGACACGAAGCTTGTAGTTGCTCGGGTCGATTGAAATCGGCCAGCCCCAGTCTCCCGACTCGACCAGCACGTCGGCGATGGTGACGCCGAGGTAGACACGTTGGTATGCGCCGGTGCGGCGCGCGTCGAGCAGCGTCCGGTTCGCTTTCGTCGTGAGAGTGAATGTGACTAGACCGCTGACCGGAGAATCGAGGCGAGAGGTGGCGTGTGGGCGAAGGTCTACGAACTGTTGGGACACCCATCGAACGAGCGACCGGTCTCCCGCGTCTGGCGCGGTCGTCGGAAGACCAGGAGGCTTGTGAACGACGAGGAGATGCTCGTCTCGGTGGATGATCTCGGGACCGACGCTCTCGGCCTCACGCACCGAGGAGCTCCACGGTCCCTGCGTCCCCATCGATCCGAACGACGTCCCCATCACGAAGCGAGCGGGTCGCATTGGCAACATTGACCACCGCAGGCACGGCGTACTCTCTCAAAATGATCGCCGCATGAGAGAGCGGGCCGCCGAGCTCGGTGACCACCGCGGACGCAGCCAGAAACAACGGTGCCCATCCGGTGTCCGCAGCCGCCACCACGAGCACCTCACCAGGCTCGAATTGGGCTGCTTGGCTAGCGTCTCGGAGAATGCGCACCCTGCCCTCGGCAACGCCTCGGCTCGCTGCAAGGCCACGCAGACGCTTCGCCTTCGAGGCAACGGCTAGATCATCGGAGGGGAAGCCTACGAAAGTCGTAGGAGGGTCGGGCAGCGCCCGGTTGCGATCGTACTCCAAGCGGCGTCGTTGGACACGGATCGCGACGCGTTCGTTCTCATCGTAGAGAACGCGCCGAACTTCCCCGAGCGTCAGGAAGAACACGGCGTCCGAACCAGCCTCGGGCTCGCGGGCTTCGATTCGGCGAGAGGCCTCGAGAGCGACTCTGCGAAACATGCCGAGGACCTCGACCACGTGACCACGCAGGTGCTCGCGCATGCGGGTGAAGTGACGCACCAAGTCGAGGAGCTTTGCAACCGCAGGCCGAAGCGCGAAAGGAACGCTCTTCTTGAGCTTCTCTTCCGCCTCTTCCCGGACGGACTGTAGGTCGCGCCCCCGCTGGACGAGGTCAATGGTGCCCCCGAGATGCGAGCGCAGCGTCGCGAACATGAGCGTAGGGTCTTCGGACCAGCGCGGAGCGGCGATCTCGGCTTCGCGGATGCCTCGAAAGCCATAGTCTTGGACAAAGCGAGTCAGTGCGTCACGGGTGCGGCCGCCTGGAAGGTCGGACACGGCGAGCTCTCTGAGGTCGGCCGTCCGAATGCGCTCGGCCAGCTCGGGCTCGTGCAGTGCCAACTGGGCAATCTGCCACAGCACGAACCCCGGACGCGCGCTGTCGACGTCCTGCAAACCGGAAAGCAGCTCGCGGTAAAAGCCGGAGCCCTGACTCCGCGCGAAGGCTCTCAGCAAGCCGGTGAGTACGAGGACGGCGCTCAGGAGGTTCGCGTAGGCTGTCAGCATGATTGAGCCCGTCTCGTCCAAGAGGTGCTCGACGTCTCCGAGCATCCGGTCGAGGCCGCTGGGCTCGAGGAGCCGAGGGTCGATGCCGTTGATTCGCATCCGCTCGTCCGAGAAGTAGCGCTCGAACTCCTCTACGCGTGCCTCGAGGCGGAAGTTCTCCCGGGCGTATCGTGAAATCGTCTGCGGCAAACGGAGTAAGAAGCCCGTCGAGCTCCGCTCAGCGACGACTTCATCGAGCTCGGATGCGTACTGCCCACCGCCAAGCCGGATCAGAGCGGTCGGATGAATCCAGGGGATCTGCGACAAGATCGCGCTGAATTCGGTCAGATTGATGTAAATTCGACCGCGGAAGTCGCCGACGAGCTCGGCGTCGCGCGGTACCGCACAGCCCATGGCGCCAAACGCCCGGCGAAAGCCGAGCTCGCTGAACTGACTGAGGACAGACCAGGTAAAGGGAGTGGCAACGCCGGGAAGCGCCTCTCCGACGTTCGCGTTGCTCCAGACGATCTTACGGCGATCGACGGGACGATCGCGTCGCGAGCTGCGTCGGGTTCGCATGCTCGGAACCACGATCGGTCGCGCTTGCAGGACGTAAAGCTCGTGTTCGGCGAACGCCCACTCGACGTCTCGCGCATTCCCAAAATGGCTTTCGACGCGGGTCGCAAGCTCGGTCAGCTGGAGGAGCTGCTGCTCGCTCAACGCCGGCGCTTCGCGCTCTGCCGGAGCCACCGCGACCTCACGCACGCCGCCCGAACGATCGAGCAAGGTTTGCTGCGCCTTCTCCCCGAGGACTCGGTCGCGTAGCTGGCCCGTGGCCTTGTCGACTCGATAGGTGTCGGGCGTCACGCGGCCGTCGACGACCAACGACCCCAAGCCATACGCGGCGTTGATCACGACCTCTCCGGCATCCCCCGTGAGTGGGTT
>JABDJF010000817.1 GCA_013002645.1 Myxococcales bacterium | reverse complement strand
ATCACGGCGTCGGGATGAATGTCGAAGCTGAGATCGACCGGCCCCGTCGAAAAGGCGCTATCGTCGCGTGGGTGGAACGGGAACCAACGCTGCCCATCTTGGTGGAGGTACCGGTAGGCGTTCCCATGATGCACCAGTCGATTGATCCCCGCGCTGAAGGCCCGACCCATCAAGATTCGCGTCTCCTGCTCGGTGAGCTCCAACCTGCCGACCGAAACGAAGGTTTCGCTGCTCACGTAGCGCTTTCCCCCCACGTGCGCCGCCGAGGCGGACAATCGCAGGAAGTCATACGAGCCTCCGGCGTAGAGCCCTTCCGATTCGGGGACGTCGGCCATGGCGTAGGCGTCCAATATATCCGCGTATCCACCATGTGCCTGCAAGCGAAGCTCGACGCCTCTGTCCTGGAGCCAGATGCGCAGGGTCTCGATGAGCTCCTGGGAGAATCGGGCACTTCGAAGGGCTTCGTAGTCCTCACGCACCCGAGCCCCCCGGTCGTCCGTCGCCTGGTACCGGGCCACAGTCTCGGCCCTGAGGATATTCACGTACTCGGATTCGCCACCTTCCAAGAATAAGAACGGGAGCAAGGGATCGATTTCATACCCGAGCGAAGTCTCGAAGTCTGCGCCGAAGCCAGCCGTCCAAGGCAGCTCCCCTACCAACTCGAAGCTGTCGACGAACACCGCACGTGGAGGGCAATCGGAAACCGCTTCGAGCCAGGCGCCGAACTCCGAGTCGAGGAAGGCTTCGACCCCCCGTCGATCGAGGTGGTCGATCACGCGCGCGTCTTCGAGCTCTCCCGGGTACGCACCGCCCGCCGGGAAGTGCCGCGTCCGGTTCTCGTAGACCGCGAAGATGCGATGGGTTCCTGCGGGGACCTCCCAGCCCAGCGTGCCGTCTTGCACCTGGTCGGCCAGCTCGACGACGTCGCCCAGCGTTGCTGGCGGATTCTCCGGCTCGTCGGCTACTTCGGCACCAAGCACCGACACGAGCCTGAGCTCTTGGTCGAAGCCATCGATGGCGGGAACGATGCGATTGGTCCCTTCGATCCAAGCAGGTGGGTCGGGGTACGGAAGCGGTCCACTGTAGCTCGACGGGCCTTCGAGCGTGAGCTCGGCCGCGATGAGTTGCCGCGCACCGTCGTCGTCGATCCCCACGCCTCCGGTGGACCAGCCGCTCCCGAGCGTGATGTCCCAGTGAAGCCCGAGCTCCTGGGCCGTGCAGGCTGCAGTTCGGAGTCGTTCGAGAAACGTTGCGTCGCCGACCGCTCGAATTCGAGGATCTTCATCGAGGTCGGCGTTCGTGAGCGCAGACATGAACGGTTGGATCTCAATTGCGCTGTACCCGGCCTCGACGAACTGGCGCAGCTGGTCGCCCAGGCCAGCGTCGTCCACCGATGCGCCCGGCCACCACCAGCGTGTCTGCGGGCCAAACTCGGAGGGTGGGTTTGCGAAAAGTGCCGGCGAGAAAGCATCGTCGTTGATGGCGCTTGCTCTCGTGGACTCATTGCAACCCAGACACGCCAGCACGAGAACCGCGATGAATGGAGCTCGAAGCATGAAGTTTCTTAGCAGAGGATCGGTCAGGCCGTTCGCAATTGCTCTTGCGTCGCTGCTTGCTCCGGCGCCGCTTCGCTCTTTCGCTGCTCCCGTTCCTTCAAGATCTCTTCCATCGACTTCGGACGAAGGTCATCGATGCTGTAGGGCAGCGGGTCGATGCCGCGCTCCAGCCAGCTGTGTTTGCCTGCGAGCAGGTCGAGGCCGACTCGGGTCGCCTGAGCGTCGTCATTTCGCCACAGCTGTTGGAACAGCATATCGATGTTTCGCCGGGTCCGTCGCGCAAAGAAATCGGCGAGGTCTACAGCTCGGGCGGCGTCCTCGGCCCCGTCCCGTTGGAGCTTGTATGCGTGGCGAACGGTCGCGGATAGAGCGAAGATCTCGATGCCGATGTCGACGATCCGAAACAGGAAGCCCTGGCGGCGCTCGAGGCCCGGCCCGAATCGCGCAATACCGTGAAAGGTGTTTCGCGCGAGGCGCGCCGATGCGCGTGATGCGTAGCGAAGGTGTTTGGCGAGCTTCCCATAGCGCGAAAAGCTCGGCCATAGGCTCCAGCGGAGCCAGCGCGTGGGGTACCACCAGGCATAGAAAGCGAGAATTTTCGGCAGGGAACCGAGACGTTGCCCGATGCTGGCTTTGGGATCGATGAGCGTGCCCGCCAGCTGCAGATGCTTGTCTACGGCCTCGCGCGCAATGAAGAGGTGCATGATCTCGCTCGTGCCCTCGAAGATGAGGTTGACCCGGTTGTCACGCATCGCGCGCTCGATTCCGATACCGGGCTCACCACGGGCCAGGAGCGAACGCTCGGTTTCGAAGCCGCGTCCACCGCGCACCTGTAGGGTCTCATCGGCGAGGTTCCAGTTTCGGACGCTGTTCCATTCCTTTGCCGCCGCCGCTTCCAAGCGGATGTCGGCATCCTCATGGTCGGCAAGCTCGCCCACCGTGTACGCGATCGACTCCATCGCGAAGGTCGAAGCCAGGATGTGTGCGTTCTTGTGCGCGATCGCCTCGTGCTTTCCGATGGGGACGCCCCACTGCACGCGCGCGTTCGACCATTTGCGCACGACCTCGACAAAGCGTTTTGCCGATCCCGCGGTGCCGGCGGGTAGACTGAGCCGCCCGGTGTTCAACGTGACGAGCGCGATCTTGAGCCCGTCGCCATCCTTGCCGATCAGGTTCTCTTTGGGGACCTTGACCTTGTCGAAGCTGACGACGCCGTTCGCGAGGGCTCGCAGCCCCATGAAGCGACTTCGATGTTCGACCTCGACGCCGGGCCAGTCCATTTCGACCACGAAGCAGTTGATTCTCTTGGTGGCAGGGTTGCGGGCCATCACCACGATGAGGTCCGCGAGCGTGACATTGGTGCACCAGAGCTTGTGACCGTTGAGCACGTAATGTTCGCCGTCCTCCGAGAGCTCGGCGGTCGTGCCGAGCCGCGCCGGATCGGAGCCGGCGGTGAGCTCGGTCAGTGCGAACGCGGAGATGGCGCCTTTTGCGCAGCGCGGCAGGTAACGCTTTTTTTGCTCGGCGGTCCCGAAGAGCTTGATCGGTTGTGGGACGCCGATTGCCTGGTGCGCGGATAAGAGCGCGGCGACGTTGCCGTCACTGCCGCCGAGTAGTTGCATCACCCGGACGTACTCGGGGTGTGTCAAACCGAGCCCGCCGTACTCCTTTGGAATCTTCAAGCCGAACGCGCCGAGCTCGGCGAGGCCCGCGACGACTTCGGGGGGGTACTCGCCTGTTGCGTCGATCTCCGCGGAGTCGACCTCGTCTCGAAGGAAATCCGCCAGGCGGCGATAGAACGCCCAGAACTCGGGGCGGTCCGGTTCATCGAGGGTGAGTCGTTCGAGGAGGTCGATTCGGAAGTTCCCGAGAAACACATCCCGCATGAAACTCTGCCCGCGCCAGGACTTCTCTCTCGAGTCTTCTGCGACTTTGCGTGCTTCTTCTGCGTCTACCATCAGGGCCTCCCAGTTTCGTACCGCCGCCGCCAGATCGAAGGCGAATGCGAAATATCAACCGCTGGACGCGATTTCACAAGCCTCGACGGCGGGGCGCTGGCCGAACCTTGCTCGTCGCCAAGGCGGTCCGTCATCTGCACTGCATGTGATCTAGCTCACGCGCGGTTCTCCCCCAGGTGGGGGAAAGAGGGGTCGTGACAGGGAATGACAGCAAGGGCTATTGATTCTGCTCCAGCCACAGTTCACATTAACCCATCAGGGTGGTCCAGCATGCATAGGTCGGGGCGATTTGAACGACAGGCATTCGCGCTCGGGGTGCTGCAGGCCCTTGCGATGCTTGGCGTCCCTCATCTCATGGCGTGCCAGGGCCAGATCGCGGGCGGCGATTCCTACGCGGATCCGCGAGACCTCGCTGGGCCTGACGCCAGGAAAGTCAGCCTGGGGCCTGCGGTCGGGCGGCGGCTCAATCGGGAAGAGTACGTGAACTCGGTCGAGGTGGTCTTGGGAGTCACGGTGAGTGCGGACGACTACGATTTGCCGCGCGATGAGCGAGTGCCACAGGGGTTTCGGAACTCGTCGTTGGATCTCCTTTTGAGCCCGGCACGCGTGAACGCCTATGACGCCATTGCGAACGACGCGGTTACTCAGGCCGACGTCGCAGGCCTGGTGTCACGATACTCGAGCTGCACCGCGATGCGGGACGATTGCTACGACGCCTTTGTGAATGGGGTCGGACTGCTCTTGTTTCGCCGTCCCGTCACCGACGCCGACCGCGAGCTCTACTCGCGGCTGTTCGCGGTGGCCCAAGAAGAGGGCGAGGGCTTTCAAGCGGGTGCGGCGCTGGTGATGCGAGCGATGTTGCAGTCCCCACACTTTCTCTATCGGCTCGAATCGCAAGCAGGGAGCAACGCTGGAGACGCGCGCCAGGTCGATTCGTTCGAGCTCGCGACGCGGCTATCGTTCTTGGTTTGGAACGCCGCGCCGGATCAGACGCTGTTGGATCTCGCTGCGAACGGTGAGCTGAGCTCGAATCTCGAGGCACAGGTCGAACGGCTCCTCGTCCACCCTCGCGCGCGCCGCGCCTTTCGGCAGTACATCGAGCAGTGGCTTTACCTCGACGCGATCCCGGACTCCTTTGACCTTGGTGCCGACATGAAGGAGGAAACGTATCGGCTCTTCGAGCGGCTCGTGTGGGAGGAAGACGCCGACTTCATGCGGGCGTTCACGGAGAAGAGCGCCGAGCTCTCGGGGGAGCTTGCCAGTTTTTACGGCCTCACCCCCTCGGAGCCCGGATTCACCAACTATGACCTCGGCGCCGTGCCCGAGCGCATCGGCTTTCTCACCAACGCAAGCGTGCTTGCCGCGCGCACGATCAATCCCAGCAGCTCGATGATCGATCGTGGGCTTTTCGTCTTGAACGATCTCTTCTGCGAGAGCGTTGCCGCACCGGATACGCCAGAGCTACAGGATGCAATCGCAGAGGTTGCCGTCCCAGAGACCAGCGGGCTGAGTCAGCGTGAGCGCTTTGCGATTCAAAGCGAGCAGCCGCTGTGCCTCGGTTGCCACGCGCGCTTCGATCCGTTCGGCTTGGCGTTCGAGCAGTACGGTTCGGCAGGTCAGCACATCACCGAGGACGAGTTTGGCAATTCGCTGCCAGGCGGAGGCCGGGTCGACCTAGGTGATTTGAGCTTTGACTACGGCGACGTCGAAGAGTTCGCAGCCGGGCTCGGCGGCAGCGAGAACGTCGCACGTTGTGCCGTCGAGAAGAGCGTGCAGCATGCGTACGGGCGCACGATGGGTTCGAATGACGTCGACCTGCTTTCCGAGGTCTACGCTGACTTCGTCGAGAGTGGTCGCAGCTACCGCGCGCTCATCGCAGCCATCGCGACGCACCCGGACTTTCAGCTCGTCGAGGTGGCTCCATGAGCAAGCTGACGCGACGGCACTTCATTCACGGCGCGGGCAGTGTCGCGATCGGCCTTCCGCTCGCAGCCACGATGACCCGTTTTGCCGCGGCGGCTCCAGGGGTGACGCCGCCCCGCTACATCTCCCTGTTCTTCGGAAACGGGATGCCAAAGAAGTTCGTTCAGAACGGCTACGGCGGAAACGTGATCGCGCCGCTGGCTCCTTTTCAATCGAAGCTGGCGATGATTCGCGGTTTGCAGCTGAACGAAGGTGGCGGCGCAGCTCTGCACTACAAGGGGACGGCCCGGTTTGGCAAAGGCATGCCCGCGCCGAGCGAGTCCACGGCGGGTGGCGAGTCACTCGACAGCAAGGCGCACCAAACCCATGCGCCCGGCTCGCTTCTGCTCAACGTCAACATGCACACCCACGTGACCGGCGGAAACCCGGCGACTCGCTGGTTCCACAGCTGGCGCGGTGTCAATCAGCCCAACGATGAGGTCCTTCGGCCCCTCGACGTGTTCGACGCGATCTTTGGCAGCTTCATGCCTCCCGATGCGGACGGTCTCAGCCCCGCGGAGCAGCGTGAGATTCGCTACCGCAACAGCGTGCTCGACTCGGTGGTCGAGCAGTACCAGGAACTGTCCAGCGAGCGATCTCCTTATAGCGTCGGGGTTCGCGCGCTCATCGCTGATCACCTCGACCTGGTGCGCTCCCTCGAGCGGCGCTCCCTCGAAATCGACCAGACGATGCCTCCGGAGAGCTGCGACGCACCCGCGGCGCCGCCCGATCTCAACCCAAGTCAGGCCTGCACGGCCGCCTTGTGCCCGGGGGACGACAGCTTCTACTACGGCTCGGGCGGCGCGAACTGGAACGAAGTTTGGGAGCTCAACTCGGACCTGTACGCGATGGCGCTTCGCTGCGGGGTGACTCGCTTCGGCACGATGGGCTGCTCCGGTGGAGGCGATCGCTACCCGATTCCAGAGCTGCGAGCCCAGGGCATCGACGAGAGTCCGCACATCCTCGCTCACCCCTGGACACGCGCGAACGAAAACGGGTTCGACATCTGCGTCCGTTGGCTGATGGACAAAGTTGCGTACTTCCTTGCCGGGCTCGACGACCCCAGTTGGCCCGATCCGGATGGTGGCACGGTCCTCGACAACACGGTGGTCCTCATTGGGACCGAGCTCGGCACCGCGAACGACAACCAGCACCACGTCGACTACATGACCTATTGGTTGGCGGGCGGTGGCGGCCGAATCCAAAACGGCATTTTCGACTACGACGGGCGCTCCGACGTCGACCTGTACAGCACCGTCAGTCGCGCCATGGGCATGGGTGACGCGTTCGGCGACATGGGTGACTTCAACGGGCACCTCGACCTCGTACGCTGAGCTGCGTCCAGCAGCTCACGGCTCTTCCCCCCTTGCCAACGATCTCCGAGATCCCTACAGTCTCCTCGACGGGGCGTGGCGATTTGCCCGCCCTTTGAACCCGCTCGGGAGCGACGAGCCCCGAGCCGTTAGGAGTACAAAATGCATCCAGGTTTCTATTATCGATGGAAGCGTTCGAAGGAAGATCGTGGTGGCGAGGAGCGCGTGTCCGAATGCGGCCCCGAGGGCTGGCGACGGCATCGGCGTTCGCACGGGCATTCCGGCGCTCAGGCGTCGGGCTTTGGGGTCCGTCGGCCGCTTCGTTACATGGCGCACCGGCTCGACCTCGATGACGAGCAGATCGACGTCTTGGCGGGTATTCTCAATTTGCTCAAGACGGAGCGGGCGCAGGCCCGGCTCGACGAGCAACGAAGCATTGCTGGCATTGCCGACGCTGTGGAGGGGGATGAGTTCAACAAGGCGCACGCGACCGAGGCGCTGAGTGCGCGGGTCGAAGCCGCCGAGCGTCTCAAAGAGGAGGTCCTCACGACCTTGGAAAAGACCCACGAAATGCTGGACCCGGACCAACGCAAGCGCTTGGCGTACCTGCTGCGTTCCGGTCAGCTCACGATCTAGAGGCTGCTTTGCAGAGCCGCTTCGTGGACCCGAATCCACACGAGAGTGGGGAACGGAAGTGTCCTGCCGTTTCTGATTCGGGGGACGACCCTGCGCCTAGTGGGAAAGACTGCCTTGCCAAACTTGATGTGATCGTCGCAGTAGTGCGACGCAACCGCGTAGGGGCCGATGACCTCCGCGTGGTAGTCGTGGCGACGAAGGCGCGCCCGCTCGTCGAAGTAGAACACCTGCTTCTCGTTGTGCGTAGGGACAGGTTCTGGAAACGTCGCCGTCAGACCGCGCCAGGTCCGGCCTTTGTCGACGCATGATGCGCCTTCATCGATGGTCACGTCGCCGCGGCACAGCAAATAGGGCGCGGTGATGTAGTTCCACACCGCGTATCCGGAGAAGTAGACCGAATCGAGATGATCCCAATGCAGCTGCTTTCGCATTCGACTGAACGACGCGCGCGGGTCATCTCGCTCCGCCAACACCTGGCCGTCGCGATCCTCGATCCACACGCGGCTTGGCGTGAAAAACCCCGTTTGCCCGCCCCGCGGAAAGTCCCGAATCTCGGTCTTGGGCGAGTGTAGATCGACCACGACTTCGGTCTGATGAAATGCATCCCGGGTCGTCCGCATCAAGAACAGGGCCCCGCCGGTCGACATCACCGTGCGAACGGCCCTGGCCCCGTTCCAGGCAGCGAACCCCCCGTGCGCGTCCATCACCTCCCGGAGCAGGCCCCCGGCAGGTTCGAGATAGTCTGCATCGGGCATCGACCTCATTAGCGCATGGAACGCGTCCGTGAGGCAACATAGCCCCTGAAGCAGCGAGGCGCTCTCGCGACCGCTACGACAGAAGCGAGGCCTGGTCGCCGAAGCGGTCGAGGTAAGCCGACATCCGCAGCTTTCGCTTCGTATTCTCCGAGCTCATGTAACGAATCTTGCCGAAGATCGGGCGCTCGGGCCCCCACGCGCGATCGTAGCGGCCGAGGACCCAGAAGATGCCGGAGTAGCTGTTCGGGTCGCGCCCATCGAGGGCGTACTTGTTGTTGAGCTCGATCATCGTGGCGAGGGCTTCTCGTGCGGTCGGGGACCACTCCAGGATCTTCTTGCCCCAGAGCATCCGAAGGTAGTTCTGGAGCCTACCGGTCTCGCGAAGCTCCGTTTGCGCGGCGTTCCAGATCGGATCGTGGGTCTCGGAGGCGGCGAGCTGTTCGAGAGAGTAGAGATACGCGCGCTCGTCGCTCTCGTGGAGCTCGAGCGATTCGCGTGCCCAGGCAGGCAGAGACTCGTATTGGTCGTAGTCATTGCGGTGGGCGCACATGTTGAAGCCCACTTCTCGCCAGGTGACCAGCTCGTCGATGAAGGACTCCGCCGTAGAGCTCATCCCCCACCATCCCTCGCGCGCGCCGTTCACCTTCGTCGAAAGTTGGTCCGGCGACCAGCCTTCGTTCTTGGTGAGCTCGTCGAAGATTTGGTGCGTGGAGACGTGGCCGAAATGAAGCCAAGGAGAAAGCCCGCTCGCGACCTGTGCGTCGGGGTGGCTCCGCTCTTCGCCGTAGCGGTCGATGTCTCCGGCGAAAAACTCATGAATGCGGGCCTCTCCGGCTTTAAAGCCGCCAATCAGGTCTACGGCCGGGACCTCGTGATCGATGCATAGCGATGCGAGGGTCTTTCCGAGCAGCACGTCCTCCGACGCACCGGGCCAGCGCTTCCCTGCGAGCGCTGCGAGGCCCTGTCGCGCCTTCTCTGGGATCGGGGCTAGTCCGTCCACCGGATCGGCAAGAGGCTGCGTGTCCAGATACGTTGGGAGCTCGCGTTGCAGGTGACGCCGGAAATCAAAGGCTCGGCTGAAGACCTTGTCGGTGGCCCTGATCGGGAACAGGCCGTTGCCGTCGACGACCTCGACCCGCGTGTCCAGCCGCGACGCCGCCGCCGCCTGCATGCGTGGAATGAAGAACGCGGGATAGTCGTCGCTCACGATGACGCAGGCGTCCTCCGCGAGCTTGGAAAGAAGGCCCCGCCCTTCACCCGCGGTCGCCTCGACGTACGGAAAATGGAAGACGTTTTTCTTCGCGAAGTATCCGGCGTTCGCGCGCATGCCGTCGAGGATGAACTGATGAAATCGATCGCTCGCCCAGGGATAGCCAACGCGGAGCGCTTCGAGGACCACGAGCGGCTTGCCTAGCGAATCCGCAAGTGATGCGGCGTGTTCGAGCGCGAAATTCCAGCGCGGCCTTCGAAAGCCGACCATCCAGTAAAGGATGTGGCTGCCCTCCGGCCGCAGGGGCGCTTCGTTGAGCGCGCGAAGACGAGCGGGAGGAGCCGGCCTCACGCTGCCTCGAAACCTTCACCAGCGGGGTCCATGTCCGGTATGTATGACCTCCATTGCAGGCGTCAAGCTCGAGCGCTATTCTCGACCCGCCAAAAACGCGTACCCCTGGGCTACGCTACGGCGCTTCAGGACCTGAATGTGCTGGACGACGTCGGGACGGTGGAGGAGCAAATCTCCGAACCGTTCACTCGGCATGCGCAGCAACAGAACATCGCTTCCGGCTTGAACCGTGATGAGCGACGGCTTTCGCATGAGAAGGGATTCCTCGCCAATCGGGTGCCCCAGCTCCATTTCCGCAATTCGCGCGCCGTCTGCTCTCCTGCTGACGATTCGGCCGTGAAGCGGAAGGTAAAGGCCGTCGGCGCGTTTGCCCGCTTCGATGATCTTCGTGCCTTCCAGGGCGCGGCGCACTTCGAACAAGCTGGCGATCTCCCGCCGAATGTTTTCATCGAATGCGGTGAAGATCGGGTTGGTACGCAGGAGCGTCGCGATGAGGCGGCGGCAGAGAATCTCGAGAAGCACGTCACCGAAGGGCGGGTGTCGCTCCACCAGCTCGTCCAGAAGGACCTTGTCGATACGAAGTGTGCGCACCTGGCCGCAGGCGACGATGTCCTCCCCGTAGCTCACGTGAGATAGCAAGCAGGAAACCCCTGCCACGTCTCCTTCGC
>JABDJF010000808.1 GCA_013002645.1 Myxococcales bacterium | reverse complement strand
CCTCAACCTCTCGTTGAGCGGCGGTGAGCCGCTCGCTCACCCGCGCTTCTTCGATATCGCGAGCCATGCACGCAGCCTCGGGTTCGTGATCCGGCTGAAGACAAATGGGCATGCGGTGAAACATGCGATGGCGGAAAGGATTCGGAACGAAGTCGATCCGTTTGTCATCGAAGTGAGCGTTCACGGCGCCAGCGCAGGGACGCACGATCGGCAAACCCAAGTCGCCGGGAGCTTCGAGCGTCTGGTCGCCAACATTCGAACGATGAAGTCGCTCGGGCTCCGCGTGAAAGCCAACAGCGTCTTGACCCGCTGGAACGAGCACGAGGTCGAGAGCATGCTCGCGCTCTATGATGAGCTCGGTGTTCTGTTTCAGATCGACCCCGAGGTGAAACCAAGGGACGACGGGGACCTCGAGCCTTTGGCCATCCAAGCAAGCGCAGAAGGTCAAGCTCGCTACCGCAGCGCGCTCGAGGCGCGCGCGAAGAGAGACGACGCGGACATCGAAACCGCTTCGCCCGATGCAGGGCCGAAGCCGATCGTCCCCCAGACCGACAAACACTGCGGCGCGGGATCCAACAACATCGCCATCGATCCGTATGGAAGCGTGCTGCCTTGCGTTCAGTGGCGGGTTCCCGTCGGCAACCTGCACCAACAGCGAATTGCCGAGATTTGGGCAGGATCGACCGGGCTCCGGGAGGTTCGGGAGACCACCAAAGCTGCGCGGCGCATGCTCGATGGCCTCGGCGACGACGCCGTCACGGCGAATTTCTGCCCGGGTGCGGCCCACGTTCACTCTGGTGACCCTCTGGCGCTGTACCCGGCGGCCGAGCAGAGGATCGCCGCGTCGGCTCGCGCAAGGGTCCGACTTACGGTACTGTAGCGCCAAGGGGTAACGTGGAGCCGAAGGACAGCAACAATCGAGGCCAAGGATCCAAGCGCGAGCCGTACGAGCCGCCCCGGATCGTGTACCGCGAACCGTTGGAAGCCATGGCGATCAATTGCGACCTGTCCGGGGGCAAAGGCAACCCGGGCGCGTGTCCGCAGGGCCCTACGTCGTCCTGAGCGGCCATTCGCCGGTCAGCGCCTTTGAACCCTCTGAAAAAGCGCCCGGGTGCCCGAGCGAGCAGCCCTCGGCAGGGAGTCATTGAGCAAGTGAGCGGCCAGAGCGCCCCTGCGGGAGAGTGCAGGCGCACCATGCAGGCTCGAGGACGCGATGGCGGCGACGCATTGACCGATGGGGTCGAGAGGAAGGCACGCGTGAACCTGCGCCGCGAAGGGCTCGTTCGTCACTTGGTGGACCAAGGGGAGCACATACCGCGAGACACGCCGCATCCCACAGCGGACGAGGTGCTGCGCGACCGTCTCGGCTGATGCGCCGATCCAGCCAGCCATTCGCGCAATCTCGTCGAGGCGACCCGTCGCGCTGCGGTCGAGATGGTCGCTCCCGAATTTGCCGATGAGGTGCGCGTAGACATCGAGCGGCGCGGGGACTCGGACAACAACCCCGTAGAGACCGGTGTCTTCGGTGCTCCGCGCGAAGAGCGCCTCGGTGCGCAGTCGATATCGAGCGGCGTCGAAAAGCGAAGGGTGAAGGTCGAGCGCGAGGCCGAACGGGGTTCGTAGGACGACCGGGCCGAAACTGGCACGCGCTACAGAGCAATAGCCCGCAGACTCGAGCCGCTCTACCGCCACCTCGAGGTCTTGAGGAAGAACGAGTAGGTCGACGTCGGTCAACGGCCGCTCGGTCGGGTCGTCGTAGAGCCAATGCTGCAGCAGCGCGCCCTTCACGGGCATCACGGAAATACCAGCGCGCGCAAGCTTCTCGGCAACGTCGGTGACCAGCGCATCGGCCGCAAGCGACGTCGCTGCGCGTCGCCGTCCGGCATGTCGATTCACTGTCGTTTGGGCCACTTCTTCGATCTCCCCTTGCCCGGTATAAATGAAGCCGCTTCGGTGGTATAGAGCGCCGATGGCTACGCATCAAAGGCTCGGCGACCTCGCAGAGGCGCTCGAAGCAGAGGGGGCCGACGAGCTCCGGATTCACGTGGTTCGCCGTGCACGAGAGTTCAAACGCTCGTGGGTGATGATGGCGGAGGCGCTCGTTGAGGTCCGCAATCGTGAATCGTACCTCAACTGGGGCTACGAGGATTTCTACTCCTACTGCTCGCTCGAGCTTCAGCTCAAACAGGCGACCGCCGACAAGCTCACCGGCTCTTATGTCGCGCTCAAGCGACACGCGCCGTCCGTCTTGAAGCGCGACGGCCTCAACGAACGTATCCCGACCTGCGACGCGGTCGACTACTTCGCACGAGCCCTTCAAAAGAATCCAAGCAACGACCCGCCGGGCGAACGCGCTGTGCCTCAGGAGGTCGTCGACCAGCTCAGGGAGGCCGTTTTCGAAGAAGGCGCACCGGTGACCGAGCTTCGGAAACGGTTCAACCCGGTGTTCAATCCGAAGCCGGACGGCGCCGAACAAATGGATGCGATCAGGCGCGCAACTGCCGCAGCCAGGCGGCTCGAACGGATGGTCGAAGAGATCGACGGCCTACGCCGCCCGATGGTCCGCACGACCCTCGAGACGCTCGAAGCGCTCCGCGAGGACCTGACGGAGCTCCTGGAGAGGACCAAAGCCCAATACGCGAAATCCGCCTGAGTCAGGAAGCCGTTCGCAATGACTGAGAAAACAGATGTCCCTGCCGTCGAAGGCCTCTTCACCATGGACCCGCGAGAGCCTCGCCTTCTCGGGACGCGATGCCGCGGCTGTGGCACGTATTTTTTCCCCGCAGAGAAAACCTTCTGTCGAAATCCGGTCTGCGACCAAACCGACTTCCAGGAGGTCACTTTGAGCCGAACGGGCAAGGTCTGGTCGTACACCAGCGCCAACTACAAGCCACCGATACCCTTCGTGGCCAAAGAGCCATTCGAGCCGTTTGCGATCGCGGCGGTCGAGCTCGAAAAAGAGGGGCTTACCATCCTGGGCCAGGTCGCCGATGGCGTCGGCGTGAATGCGCTGGCGACCGGCATGCCGATGGAGCTGGTGCTTCGCGAGCTCTACCAGGACGACGAGCACGTCTACTTCACCCGGAACTGGAAGCCGACCGGCGGCGGGAGTGACGCATGAGTGGGGACGTCGCCGTGCTCGGTGTCGGTATGCATCCTTGGGGCAAGTGGGGGCAGAGCTTCATCGGCTACGGTGTAAAGGCTGCACAGGACGCGTTGAAGGACGCGGGCGTGGCGTGGAAAGACATTCAGCTCGTGGCGGG
>JABDJF010000696.1 GCA_013002645.1 Myxococcales bacterium | reverse complement strand
GCGTTATTGGTTCCGGCCCTGCGGGGATGACGACCGCGGTTTCGCTTGCGGAGAAGGGCTTTGACGTGATGCTGGTCGAAGCGGGCGGACTCCACCTGACAGCAGAATCACAGGCTCAATATGCCGGCGAGGTGGTTGGCGACCCCTACTATGACATCTCGTTTGCCAGGCTTCGGATGTTTGGCGGGACATCCAACCATTGGGGCGGATATTGCATACCGCTCGATTCCCATGATTTTGAACCTCATCCACACTTTCCAGATACGGGTTGGCCGATCTCTAAGAGTGAGCTGGACCCATACTTGGAAGCCGCCTGCAACATACTCGAGATACCAAACGATTTTGAGGAGAAGCTTGTAACTCCATCGCTCCGCAAGACCCGTTTTCAGTTTAGTAGCCCCCCCGTCAAATTTGGCTACAAGTACGATGAAATCTGCCGGAGCAGCGTTCGTCTCAGGATTCTTCTCAACTCTGTGCTGACTGACTTGTCCATCGAGAATCGTACTATCAAAGGAGCATCCATCAAGACCGCGGACGGTCGCGAACTTTCGATTAGGGCTCGGTGTTTTGTTCTGTGCATGGGCGGAATCGAAAACTCTAGGCTCCTGCTTTGGATCAACGAAACACACAAGGGCCGCCTAGTTCAGGACAGTCGCACGCTGGGTCGTTACTGGATGGAACATCCACATGCAGTCGTGGCCGAAATCTTGGTCGAGTCGGGGCCTGACTTCTTCGATGGGGGCAAAGCTAGTTTCGCACTCACGAAACGACGCCAATTCGAACTGGGCGTGCTCAACGTGGATCTCTTGATCGAAGAGCAAGCATACGACACGACGAAAGGGCTGATCGCAGATGTCCTCTGCTACGCACCGGCTCTAGGTAGGCGTCTCATGGATTTGTTTGGGAAGAACTTGGTTTGCGGTGCGCGAGTGCGAAGCCACTGGGAGCAAGAGCCGCTTTTCGAAAACCATGTATCTCTTGATTCAGCGAAATTCGACGACCTCGGGATTCCTCAAGCGAAGCTGCATTGGAAGAAGAGCGAGTCCGATCGAAAGACCATCGTTAAGACCGTCAACGAATTTGCCCGTCAGATGGCGGACAGCGAATTGGGTAGAGTCCGTGTCGTAAATTGGGTGGCCGATGACGGCCCAATCGCTACACAGAAAATCATGGCAGGTTGGCATCACATGGGGGGAACGCGAATGAGCGAAAGCCCCGACCAAGGCATTGTCGACCGCGAACTTCGTGTGCATGGAATTGAGAACCTCTATGTTGGCGGTTCGTCCGTCTACCCGTCGGGCGGGTATGCGAATCCCACGCTAACCATCGTCCAGTTGTCTTTGCGGCTAAGCGACGAAATCCAGCGAAGACTCAGCTGAGGCACCGGCCGTGCACATATCCAATTCGGAATTTCTCGATCACGGCAACACTCTGGCCTCGGGAATCGGCACGACGAACCTACCTCCCCAATCTCGTACGTACGACATCTGCTTCATGATTTCTTCCTTGATGTTCCAGGGAAGGATCAGAACGTAGTCGGGCTTCGTTTCGCGAATCTTCTCGGGATCATGGA
Organism: Myxococcales bacterium; assembly: GCA_013002645.1. Taxonomy (GTDB): domain Bacteria; phylum Myxococcota_A; class Polyangia; order Polyangiales; family Houyiibacteriaceae; genus SG8-38. The sequence goes on along the minus strand of JABDJF010000696.1, from coordinate 2,169 downwards.
TCGGCAGATGCACGCCCGGAAGGAAACGATCCCGTTTGTGCGGGCTCCGATCGACCGTGTAGTCGATCAGATCGGTGCGGACGCCACAGTAGTTCAATAAAGTGTTCCCTTTGGCAGGCGCACCGTACCCTACGACGGTCTTCCCCCCGTCACGCGCCTCGATGAGAAAACGCAGCAGGGCACGCTTCGTAGCCTTCACTCGGTCCGAAAACGCCCGGTATGTATCCACCTGGTCCAATCCGGCCTCGAGCTCCTCGCTCCTGAGCGACGTCACGTTGTCGGCTAGCGGGTGCGCGTCGCTCTCTTGATGCGTCGCATAGATGCGGAGAGAACCCCCATGGGTGGATAGCTGATCCACGTCGAATAGCCGCAGCCCGAATTCTGCAAACACCCGCTCTACCGTCATGAACGACAGGTACGAAAAGTGTTCGTGGTAAATCGTGTCGAACTGGTTCTCGCGCATCAGCTGGAGAAGATGCGGAAACTCCATCGTGATCACGCCGTTTGGCTTGAGTGCGATCTTCATGCCGCGCACAAAATCGTTTAGCGCGGGAACGTGCGCGAGGACGTTATTCCCCAACAGCAGATCAGCTTGGACCCCGCGTTCTTTGAGCGATTGGGCGGTCTCGGGATTGAAGAACTGAACCAGCGTCTCGATCCCCTTCTCCTGGGCTGCGCGTGCCACGTTGGCTGCAGGCTCGATGCCGAGCACGGGGATACCTTTCCGCAGAAAGAATTGAAGAAGATAGCCGTCGTTGCTCGCGAGCTCGATGACCTGGCTGCCCTTACCGAAGCCGAAGCGTTCAACCATTGCGTCTACGTAGGCCTCTGCATGCGCAACCCAGCTGTCCGAGACAGACGAGAAGTACGCGTACTCAGTAAAAATGTGCTCCGGAGTCTCGAACTCTTGCAGCTGAACGAGGAAGCATTCGCCGCACACGTAGGCGTGAAGCGGATAGAACGGTTCCATTCGGTCGAGCTGGTCGGTGGACAGATAGGAGTTCGCGAGCGGCGACATCCCAAGGTCGCAAAAAGACAGCTCCAATGGGCTATCGCAGTGTCTGCAAGACGGTGCCATGAAAACCTCCGATGCTACGGTCAATCCCACGTTTTCCAAGGAGCGTTGCCGGAGCTCCAGAGCTCTTCCAAATGCGCTTTGTCGCGCATCGTGTCCATGGCATGCCAGAACCCCCTGTGCCGGAAGGCTGACAGCTTCCCAGCACGCGTGAGTGCCTCCATCGGATCACGCTCCCAAATCGTAGCATCGTCCTCCACGTACTCGAGAACTTTGGGCGAAAGCACGAAAAAGCCTGCGTTAATCCACTGGCCGTCTCCAAGCGGCTTCTCCTCGAACGCCGTCACCTGGCCTTCGTTTTCTACAGAAACAGAGCCAAAGCGGCCCTGGGGTTGGACGGCGGTTACGGTCGCTTCCCGACCGTGTCCTTCATGGAACTCGAGTAACCCCCGGATATCGAGGTCGGAGACTCCGTCGCCGTAGGTCATGCAGAAGTCGCCGTCTTCGATGTAGGGGGCCACGCGCTTGAGGCGCCCGCCGGTCATCGTGGCATTACCTGTATCGACGAGTGTGACGCGCCACGGCTCCGCATTCTTGGAGTGGACCTCCATTCGATTCTCTGCGACGTCGAAGGTTACGTCGGAAGTGTGAAGGAAGTAGTTCGCGAAGTACTCTTTGATCATGTAGCCCTTGTACCCGAGGCAGATCACGAAGTCGTTCACGCCTGCGGCGGAGTAGAGCTTCATGATGTGCCATAGGATCGGTTTCCCCCCGATCTCGATCATGGGTTTCGGGCGTGATTCAGATTCCTCGCTGATCCGCGTGCCGCGGCCGCCAGCCAGAATTACCGCTTTCATTTTTGCATCCTGAAATTAGATGTGGGGAGCGTCAAAAGATTATCATGGCGTAGCTGGTGCCACCAACCGGTCCGGTCGCTTTTTACACCGGTCGATGCAGGCCCGTGAGAAACCTCACAGCTGCTCGGTCGTTTGCGCGTCGTCCGTTCGCCCTGCTAGAGTCCGTGCGGGTCGAGAATTGAGGGACTAACCATGAAAGTATTGCTCACAGGTCACCTTGGCTACATCGGTGTAGAGGCGCTGCCGGTCTTGCGGGCTGCGGGGCACGATGTCGTCGGTTTGGACACTGGTCTCTAC
>JABDJF010000793.1 GCA_013002645.1 Myxococcales bacterium | reverse complement strand
GCCGCCAGGACGTACGCCATGATCCGATGGGTGTCCTTCGACATCATCGAGAACGCGCCGCCGTGGATGTAGACGATCGTAGGTAGAGACCCAACGGCCTCCCTGCTGCGGTAGATGTCCAGCAGGTGTGACCGCCTACCGGTATTTCGGTATGGTACGTTGCGGTCGACGTGAACACGGCGCCAGCTTTGAACGACCCAGGGCAGCACGCCGTAACCGACATGCGAAAGGCGATTCGCTGCCTGGTCCACGCCGTTGCGCACCAACGGCATGAGCGAGTCACGGGGACGGACCATGCCTCAATTATAGGGGACGAAGTGGCCTACGAAAAGAAGCCGAGCCTCTTGAGCGCACTCCCATAGATCAAGCGAATCATTCCATCGATTTCCTCGATCGTCTTGCCCGTGTGGGGGTACCAAAAGCGCTCTTTTTTGACTGCCCAGCGGTCGATGAGAATCGGTTGCTGATGGGTGTATCCCCGAAGCCCGCCGAGGCCGTTGACTTGGCCCACACCGCTGTCCTTCATGCCACCGAACGGCGCTTCGGGTGCGCCATAGGCCATCGACGCATCGTTGATTACGACCGAGCCCGTTTCGAGTCGTTTTGCGATCTCGACGCCCTTCTGGATGTTGCCCGTCCAGACGCTTCCGCTGAGCCCGTATCGTGAATCGTTGGCAAGACGAATCGCCTCTTCTTCGTCTGCGACACGCATGACCGAGACGATCGGACCAAAGGTTTCTTCCTGCATCAGCTCCATCGAGTGGTCGAGGTTGCGTACGAACGTCGGCTTGTAGAAAAGGCCATCGCGGGTGTCGGCTTCTCCACCGACAACGATCTCGGCTCCTTTCGCTTTCGCATCCTCGATGTGGCGTTCGATGATCGGCAATTGACGGTCCCAAAACACAGAGCCGACGTCGACGTCATCGCCAGAGCCGTATCGAAGCTCCGCAACGATCTTTCGTACACGTTCCTCGAACTCGTCGGCGACGCTTCCGACGACGTAGACCCGCTCCACACCCATGCAAACATGGCCGGAATTCAGCATCGAATTGAACACCGCTCCTCCGGCAGCGCGTTCGAGGTCGGCGTCTTCGCACACGATCATGGCGTCTTTACCGCCGAGCTCCAGCGTGCATGGAATCAGCCGTTCCGCGCAGGCCGCAGCGATCTTTTTGCCGGTTCGAACACTGCCGGTGAACGAGATTTTCTGGACGTTGCCGCGAACCAGCGCCGCTCCCGTTTCGCCATCACCGTGCACGGTCTGCACGACGCCTTCGGGCACCCCCGCTTCCCTGAGCAGCCGGACCGACCAGTCGCCGGAGTACGGCGCGACTTCAGAAGGCTTCAAGATGACCGCGTTGCCCGCGAGTAGCGCCTGCACCGTCGGGTTCATTGCCAAGGAAAAGGGGCCGTTCCAAGGCGTGATGATCCCGATGACGCCGAGCGGCCGGTAGTGCATCAGGAGCTTCTTGTAGGGCCGAAGATAACCGTGGAGCTTTCGCTTCTCGTCCGAAAGCTCCTTGATCGCCCTCCCGCACCAGAAGTTGATGTAGTCGCAGGATGGAAGGACTTCCATGATCAACGACTCGAGTTTCGTCTTGCCCGTTTCGTCGACGATCGTCTTTACCACCGCTTCGCGCCGCTCGACCAGAACGTCGATTGCACCACGAACGATGCGAGCGCGTTCCGCGACGGGCACCCGAGCCCATTCCCGCTGCGCGTCCTGTCCCTTGGCGATCGCAGCCTCCACGTCGGCTTGGCTGTTCACGAGGATCTCGCCCACGGATTCGCGCGTCGCCGGGCTCCGAATCCCAAGCCGACGGCGCCCCTCGGAGGTTGGGGAAAGTGGTTCGACGATGGCCATCGATTCGCTCCTGTTTCTTCGCCGAGCAACGGGCGAGGATTGAAACATGTTCTACTGATCAGCGGCCCAAACGCAAGCAGGCCCCAATGGTTGGCACCACTGGAATATTACACTTATATTTCAACGTATGCGCGCGTCGATTTGTATGGCCCTGCTTTGCGTGGCCGTGGGCGGCTGTGGAGATGCTTCAACGAGCTCTCCCCCTCGTATGGGGACGGGGGGAACCGGCGGGACCGTCGGCCCTGATGGCGGCATCATCTTTGGCTGCAACTGCCCGTTTGGAGAGGCGTGTTCACCTGAGGGCCTGTGTGCTTCGATCTGCGGCGACCGGGCCGCCTGTGTGTTCGGCGGGACGGCCCAGTGCTGTAGCGCGGGTACCGTCTGCCAGGATGGCAGCTGTGTCACGGATTGCGGAGAAGCAGTCGAGTGCGGCGGGGTATGCTGCGAAAGCGCCGAGATGTGCTTCGAGGGCGCATGCGTTGCGCAATGCGATGATCCGCTGCAGCTCTGCGGTGATGACGATGAGCTCTGCTGTGCGAGCGGCGAAGGTTGCATCGGTAGCGCCTGCGTTCCGCTTCTCAACGACTGCACGTTCAGTGAGGACTGCGAGATCGACGAGCTCTGCGAGCCAAGCGTCGGGGTCTGCATTCCGCGAGACTCCGTAGAGGTCTGTGAGTACCGACCGCCAGTGGGCGACTTCGCGCCAACCATTGCGTGCAGGTGGACGCCCCCAAATGCCCCGCCGGGGGCCAGCGCCGAAGCCGTCGAGATCGCGAGCATGAGCGACGTCGTGATGACGCCGTCGGTGGCGAATCTCACCGACGACAACGGGGATGGTAGCACCGACCTATTCGATACGCCTGACATCGTGTTCGTGAGCTTCAACCGTGCGGCAAACGGCTGTTGTACCAGCCGGGGCGTGCTCAGAGTCGTGTCTGGCGCCTGTAACGGCGACGGAACGATGAACACCCATGCGAGCCTCAAGGGCCTCGGCGCGGCCGATTGGATTGGGAATTCCACCGGCATCGCACTGGGCAATCTGCACCCCGATGATCTGAGCGCGGAGCGCGTTCCGGAAATCGTCGCCACGTTCAAGAACGGGGGCACCATCGCTTGGCGGCGAACCGCAGACGACGGCTCGGTCTGGGAAGTCATGTGGCAAAACGACGAGCTTCCGAACAATCAGCACAGCCGCGGCGGCGCTCAGCCGTCGATTGCCGACTTGAACGCGGATGGAAGGCCCGAAGTCATCGTGGGCAACGTCGTGCTCGATGGTCTGACTGGGAAGGGGCCGAACGACGCCGACCTGCCGGTGGAGGCGCTCGCCTGGGACGGGCGTGATCTCGAATCCGCGACGCCCGGGTCCAATCTGGGAATCGGAAACAACGCGTTCCTCGGTCCGGTTTCGACTGTTGCCGATCTCGATCGGGATGGCCTCCAGGAAGTGATCGCTGGAAACACGGTCTACAACTACGACGGCAGCGAACGTTGGACCTACGACTACACGACGACCAACTCCAGCTGCGGTGGCTCTCTCGATTGCGACGGCTACAACGCCGTTGGCAATTTCGATGACGACGACGACGGCGAAGTCGTCATCATTCGACAGGGGGAGCTCTTCATTCTCGACGATGACGGGTCGCCCGTTTCGGGAATTCCGCTGCCGATCCGAATTCCCGGCGCTCCGGGGGACGTCGCGGAGCCCACGTACTCACCGGCTGCCTATCTGCCCTCCGCCCCGCTCTATGACGAGGACGGGGACTTGCTGCCGCCGGAGCGGATTCTCTGCGGCGGAGCGCTGAATCTGCCCGCTTTCGACGCCGGCGGGAATCCAATCATGAGCGGCGGTTCCCAGGTCGTGGTTCAAACGGCGGGTGCGAACGAAAGCGGGCCGCCGACCGTGGCGGACTTCGATGGAGATGGATTTGCCGAGGTGGGCACCGCGAGCTCGACCGCCTACGTGGTTTTCGATTTCCAATGCACTGGCGACCCGTTGCCCCCCGAGTGTGAGCGCGAGTGGGTCCGCTGGATGGTCGAGAACGACGACTGCTCGAGCCGCGCGACGGGGTCTAGCGTCTTCGATCTCGAAGGCGATGGCTCCGCCGAGGTCGTGTATGCCGATGAAACGACGTTTCGAATCTTCCGGGGATCCGACGGCGCGATCCTGTACGAGGACCTGACCCATAGCAGCAACACCCGTGTGGAGATGCCCATCGTGGTGGACGTCGATAACGACGGGAAGTCCGAGGTCGTCATTCCCGAGCCAAATACCGATCCCGGCCTCGGTGGAATCGAGATCTGGGAAGACGCCGATAACAACTGGGTCCGAACCCGGAGGATTTGGAACCAGCACGGCTACAGCGTCACCAATGTCACTGAGGACGGTCAGATTCCCCGCGTTCCAGGGACGAACTGGACGCGCTCGAGGCTCAACAACTTTCGACAAAACGTTCAGCCTGGGGGGCTATTCGACGCTCCCGACTTCGTCGTTCGTGAGATTTCGAGGCTCGACTGTGACGATCGCCATTTTGCGTTGGCCATCGTCGTAGGCAACGACGGCTCGCTGAGCGTTCCACCGGGCATTCTCACCCACGTTGTCGTGACCAGCGATGATGGGCAGGTCTTCGAGCTCGGCACGGTGGCCACGTCGGGATGGTTGCTTCCCGGGCAGTCGGAGCAGCTCGAGGTCCTGTTCGCGATTCCGGACGGATCCTCGATCGGTGCGATTGTGGTCTCGGCTATCGTGGACGAGGACGGAATGGGCGGTCAGCAGTACAATGAATGTGACGATGAAAACAACGCGGCGGCCTCGAACCCGCTGAGCTGCCTCTCGGTCGAGTAGCCCGGAACTCCTGGCTTTTCCGGCTGCCGATCGTTGGTGTTGTCGGAGCCTGCCATCTAAGCGCATACTCGGCGGTCCGGTGCTTCGTACGTCCACGATACCGCCGGCTAGCCGGCTATTGATTCGACAAGGTGGGGTTGCTGACCTCGGTGGCGTCGTTCGGCTCTGCGAGCATCACGCCGAGTATTGGGACGGCCTGGTTCCGAGCGCGATGCGGCTGAACCGCTTCATCGAGCGCGCCCTGAAGTCACAGGACGATGTGTTTCAGTTCTGGATCGCCGAAGACGGGCACGGCGCCATGGTGGGCTGGGAGATGCTGTCCGCGGCGACTACCGACCCGGCGAATCGGCGACTGACCGCCCACGCGGTCACCTGTCTCGGGCGGCAGAGCTCAACCCTCGGGCGAATGTTGGCAACCCATGCGATTCGTCATGCGGTGCGCACCCCGCTTCAATACGTGTTTGCGCGGGTACCGACGCGGGACACGCTGATGGTCGGCGTGCTCGAAGCGGTAGGCTATCAAGAAGTGGGTGTGATTCCCGAGGCGGTCAAACCGCCCGCGCGTCCTGAGCGGATCGAGTTCGTGTATGTCGTCGCGCCCTAGGCGCATCCTACGCGCTTGCCCTCCGGACTGATTCGGATAAGGTGCCAGCTCAAGGAGGCGCCATGGCGACGAAGCGAACGCCGACGAAGAAAACCACCAAGAAGGCGGCGAAGAAGCGAGCGAGCAAAGCGCCCAGAGGGCCTGCCAAGAAGCGAACCAGCAAGGCGCCCCGCAAAAGAAGTGCGGTGCGCACGACGAAGAGCAAAGCGCCCGCGAGCCGAGCGACTGTGCCCGCGAAGCCGAGGGCGAAGAAGAAGAAAAAGAAGGCAGCGCCAGTATCGGTGCCGGTGTCAGCGTCAGTGTCAGAGTCAGTGCCAGCGTCAGTGCCGGAGTCAGTGCCTGCGAAAGCGTCCTCGTCTCGTCCGCCCTCTTATTTGGAAGGGGTGCCGCAGGATCCCGCTGAGCTCGTTTCGGGCCTCTTTCAGGTGTTTCGGGGGGCTGCCAAGGATCTCAAGACCCTGGTCACGCAGGCGATTGCCATCAGCAACCACAAGAACGATCCCTTCGATCGATGAACCGTATGAAGCGGATTGCCGTCGTCGGGGCTTCCCTGGCGGGTCTGCGGTCGGTCGAATTCATTCGGCGCGCGAAGTTTGACGGCGATCTCATCTTAATCGGCGAGGAGAAGCA
>JABDJF010000779.1 GCA_013002645.1 Myxococcales bacterium | reverse complement strand
CGCCTGGACAGGGGAAACTGCGCAGATGGTGGAAGAATATGGAGCGGCTTTGGATGAGTGCATCAGCGAGGGCACTCCTGTTCCGACCCCGGCCGCTTTGCGACATCTGGTCCAGGCTCCCGAATTGGAGCACGATGAGGTCTAGCCATGGTCGACGAACAGAAGCTGCTCACCCGGATCACCGTCAATCCCGAGATCTTCGGCGGAAAGCCGATCATTCGCGGTCGACGGCTGGCGGTGGAGCATGTCCTCAGCATGCTGGCGGCGGATGATACCGCGGAGACCATCCTCGAGGGGTATCCCTGGCTCGAGCCTGAGGACATCCAAGCCTGCCTCGTCTACGCAAAGCGGGTCGTTGGCCGTGAGCGCATCGAGCCTTTCGAGCGCCAAAGCGGTGGCTGCATAACCGTCGAGCCACCCTAGCGTGCGTGTGTACCCATCGCCCCGTTTCTCCCAGCCTTCGGAGGCTCACGCTCAACGACGCGCAACACGAGGTCCAGCATCTCCAGCCGGTCTTTGGTCGTCGGGGTGACGGGACGGGTATCGGGTGTGACTTCTGGGAAGAGATGGCGCCCACAGAGACGAAAGTTCGTACCGACCGTGACCTTTGGTGCGTACTCGATCACTTCGATGCGGGTTCTGTCATCTGCGATTGGTTCGAGGTGAATCAGGAAGTCGGTGCTCAACGGAACTGGTTTCGCACCGTCCAGGCACTCCGAGACCCAGGGTCTGTATGGCCCCTTCACGAAAAAGTCCTGCGTCCACGCCTCATCCCCGAGCAGAGCGTAGCGCGCAAGACCCACGTTATTTTCGAGGTGGAAGTTCATCATGCGGATGGTCGGAAAACCGTGGCCTTGGTGCTCGACCACGCCCGACCCGAACCGGCCCAAGCTGGCGTGCGACACCAGTTCCTCTTCGAGGCCGTATGCCAGCCGCTCATGGGCAGCCACAGCGTTCACTCCGACAGTTCGCTCGACGAAATCCTTAGCGAGTCCGTGGCGTTCGTAGCGCGGTCCCGGCGAGAAGATCAGAAAGCTTAAGCCTGCTGCGATGAGTGCCAACAAGCCTAGACGCCCAAGCGTCATGCGCCGGCGACTCTTCCCCCGACTCTCAGTCGTCGTATCCGTCATCCGTCCGGCTGCCCTGCATCGCCCTCAGCAACGGCGCGATGTTTCGTTCTTTGAATCGATCGCAAGCGTCCAAAGTAAATGAGGACGAGAGGGTACGCGAAGATGTAGCACCACTCATCCGGACCAGCGTGCCCAACGATGTGCCATCCGGTTATCCACTCGAGTAGCCACCACAGAGGCACGGCCGCAAGTGTGGCAAAGACGGCAATTGGTATCGCCAAAAGGATCCAAGTCAGATTCCGCAGAACACTCCAGACGCGATCCCGCGATTGGCTCTGCCCTTCGATTTGTGCTTGGCGCAGCGACCCAATTCTTCGGTATGCCATCGTTGCGACGACCGCCAGCAGCCCGAAGAGCGCCGTCAGGCCTAAGGAACCCATTGAACCCAGAGTATAGCGTCTCGTCGAATGTCTAACGAACGAGAGCCGGAAGGCATCGGGAGCGGCCACCTTTCCCGATGGAGCAAGCCGAGCTGTTCGTGCAGAAAGCCAGCGCACGCCTCCGCCCGCCTCGAAAGCAAGCCGTACGAACACCAGTCGAAAGGGCCGGGCGGTAAGCCCGATCATATGACTTTGATCACGCGCCAGATCGCAAGCAGCAATGCTTTGGCGTCCGATTCAACCCGGCACCGTGCCGGGTTCGTTGGCGTTTCAGTGCGTGTGACTGCGTGTTGCGGCACTTCACCCAATCCACTTCGCCCCGTAAAACGCGGGATAACCTTGCTTTCGTGATATCGTTCCGACCCCTCCGGAGGCAGAAGTCGTGGGTTCGAATCCCTCCGCGTTCGCCAAGATTTCGGATAGTGAGAACACTCTGAGGGCCTTTGTTTTGCCTATCTGCAGACTGCGATTCGGGCGAGGAATGCTTACAGCTGAATGTTGGACAAGACGGCCCTGCGTTTTCGGTCTGTATGGCGCCCCAGCCGCGGGGTCATTCAACCGCGTTGAGGTGACAAACCCATTTCGTTCAGTTCTTTTTGGGATCTTTTGGAGTCTCGGTAGCATTGAGGTGGAGTGACGCCGCCGAGCACCGAAGGCCCAATCTCATTGGGCCCCAACGACGACATGTTGTGGCACGCGCGCGGCCGTGTGGTGGCCTGCATGGCCAACAACCACGTGGGCGGGCGTCCCGAGGCGATGAGTCGTTTGCGCGTGCGCTACCGCGCGCTCGGACCGCCACTTGCTCTCACGGTCATCATCAGAGAGGGCATAGAACGACCGAACGAGGCGATGCGTGAAGAGATCCGCCAGTCCTTCGATGAAATCTCGCCCATGCTCGCTTGCAATGCGATCACGATCCTCGGGTCGGGCTTCTTCGCCGGCTTCTTCATGAGTATCGTCTCGCGGACCTTGGAGCGCGTCCGCAAGGCGGGCACCCCCTACCGAATCCACACCAGTCTCGAATCCGCCGCAGCGTGGATGCACCAGGAGCTGGGCGACCCCGGCACGACCGCCGAGGACGTATTGGAAACACTGCAATGGGCCGCTGGCGAGCGCCCACGACCCGACCCTGGTTGACCCTCTCGAGGGCCTCTTAGCCCATCGGACTCAAGCTGAGAGCCGAATTTCGCGGTACTAGTTTGTTATGTCGCCTGGGGCGCGAACCTCAAAGGGCGTTTGCAGTTACTGTCTGCGGGCGTCACTTCACGAAACCACGGCGCAATTCGTCGGCGCTTGCCGCGTTAGGGGCAACGTCGGTTGGATCTGTTCAACAGCTGGCTTGCTGTAAGGACCGATTGTAGTCTACGCAGTTGCCGTGAATACCTGGCTTCACCTGCTTGGTTTGTGCCTCGTTCCGTTGCTCGTGCACTGCAGCGACGGGCAGGGGAGCCGGCCTTGCATCACGTCTAGCACGTGCGACCGCGGTTCGGCGTGTGCGCGGACGGGCTCGGGCCCGGAAACCTTCTGCATGCCGGAATGCGATTTGCATTCTCAGTGCGCCCAAGGCGAGCTCTGCCTGCTGCAGGGTTTGCGCACGAACGGCCCCACCAACGACTATGCCAGCACGTGCCTTTCGGCATCCCTGGAACCGACGGTGGAGGGTGTCGCGTGCCAAGAGCGCGAGCTCGAGGCCTGCGATGCGAAGCCCGAGTGCCGCATTATCTGGGGTCCGAGGCTCGACCTGAAAATGAGATGCCTCGAGGAAGCGACGCCCGCCGCTTGCGTCGGACCCAACGTTGTCTATCTCAATGCGCTAGCGATTGGCGAGACGGCCAATGGTGAGGTGTACTTGTTCTGGGCCATATTTTCGCCGTCGTCCGTGACGTTCATCGACTCCGACATCGACCACCCGCTGTTCTCGGACCTCTTCGAGGTGCAGCCAATTGTGTGGGACTGGCCGGAGTGTGAGCCGCCGGCTTCGCCGTAGCGCGTTGGCGTTCGGGCGTCGTCCGCCATGTCGTGCGTCGGGTTGACCCCAGGGCTCTCGATCGTCCATGTTCGTTCGACTTTGATGGCGGAGGTTGAATCATGATTCGGGCGAGGACTCTCGTGGGTTGTGTCTTGCTGTGCGGGCTGCTGCTCGTCGGTTGTAGCGGCGATGAAGACGATGAACCGGGTGCTGGAAACCCGCCCGCCGCCTTGCTCGGAACGTGGGTGTTCGAGTCGGCGACTGTCAACGGCGCGCCGCAGGCTCTCGGGGACGTGTTGGACTGGCAAGCGGGGACCGTCGCGGCCAGCATGAGCATAGGAAGCAACGGCGCCTATTCGATTTCCGAGGTCGACGCAGGGGGCCAGCAAACCTATTTTGAGAACGGCTTCGTCTACGTGGATGGCAATGAGATGGAGATCAACAACCTTGCTCCCGACGGTACAATCGAAGAAACGATCTCCGGGACCTACACCCTGAGCGGAGACACGCTGATCTTCACGACCGTGGAAGGGGGTGACACGATCGCCATCACGCTGACGTTGATGGACGGCACGGGTGGCACGGGTGGCACGGGTGGCACGGGTGGTACGGGTGGTACGGGTGGTACGGGTGGTACGGGTGCCACCTC
>JABDJF010000767.1 GCA_013002645.1 Myxococcales bacterium | reverse complement strand
GCGGCAGCGCGAGCCGGAACGGCGAAGCCCGGCGCAAGTGCGCCGGCAAGGCGGAGCAAAGCGACCGCCGCGCCAGGGAGGATTACGGGTGGGGGTGGGCGGGCGGTGTAACCAAACCAAACCAGGTCCCAATCCCCGCAACCCCCCACACCACACCCGCGGCAGCGGCAGTGCCAGCAACACCCCCCGCTCAATGCGTTTTCGCGGTAGGCCTCGCAACTAACCGAAATGCTAAAGGTTTAAAAGGTGGAGCGTGTCCCCAAACCAGCCTCACTTTTTCTCCCTGGGCCGCACCGGAAAGATTTTCCGGGCGCCGTCGTAGCGCGGTGCAAGGACCTGCATTGCGTCGATCTTGATCTTCTTGCGACGCGCGTTTGGCAGCTTGATGAAGCAGACGCCGTCGCCGGTCATGCCTTCGATCTGACAGAGCCCGAACCTCGCGTGCTCGATCCAGTCTCCCCGTTCGGGCGGGCTCTGTTCGGGCCCCTCTTCCGCGCGCGCCGAAAGCTCCGCGGCGATCGCCCAAGTGGCCCCGGCACCGCCCACTTCGGCCCTGGGAACGTCGTGCACGCCGGTCTGCTCCGCCCGAGCGCCTTCGACATCGGCCCAGAGCTGAAGCCCGGTCGCATCATCGTTCACGCGCTTTAGCTCGAGGCCATCGTAGCAGTCGATTCGAAACTCCAAAGCGAACACCGAGCCGTCGACGACGTGCCCGCCGTACGTGAAGTCCCGTCCGTCCTCTCGAAGAGAAACCGTCGCGTGCAGGTGCCAGAACGGCTCCCCGTCGCGCTCCGAGAGGTTGCCTTGCATGGAGAGCAGCTCGCAGCGCTCGAAACGGTGCGCTTCCACGTAGCGCCTTTCGACCTGGTCGTATTCGGTGAGCTCGACCCACTCGAACGCGCCAATGGCGCTGATCCAGGCGGTCCGAAGCCCGTGCTCGTCCACCGTGTCTCGAAGCGCGTCCAGCAGCCCACTTCCGCGCAAAACCCGTCCCACGATCTGACGGGACGCGCGCGTCTCGACGGACGCCGTGCTCTTCGACCCCGTCACGATGCGGCTTGGGTCAAGCGCTCTTCTTTGGCGTCGACCGCGTCCACGAAGAGTTTGAAGTATTCGCCCGCACTGAGGAGCGCCAGCGCGAGGCTGAGGTACAGAAGGACCAAGCCCGCCGCGGCGAAATCAAACTCGGTCTCGTAGAAGCCGAAGTAGATCGTGTACCGCTGGTGCACGATCAGCATGAGGATCGCAACCATCTGCAAGGCGGTCTTGTCCTTCCCCGTTCGCATGGCCGCCATCACGACGCCCTCGCTCATTGCGATCGTGCGCAGCGCCGTAATCGCGAGCTCGCGGGCCAGCATGATGATGACCGCGACGACGCCGAGAAACGGCATCCTGCCGAGATAGGTGAGGAAGATCAGGGTCGCCATCACCAAGAGCTTGTCCGCGAGCGGATCGAGGAACTTCCCGAGTACGCTGATCTGGCCCCACTTTCGGGCGAGGTAACCGTCGATCAGATCGGTGAGCGCGGTCCCGATGTAGAGCATGGTCGCCCAGAAATTGGCTCTCGGGGTGCCATCCCAGAGCAGCCAGAGCACCCCGGGGATGAGAGCGATCCGGAGCATCGTGAGCAAGTTCGGGAGATTGATCGCGTCCTCCCGGATGGACGGCCGTTTTGGCTTTGCCTCTTCCATGGAGCGCGTTGTACCTCAGGTTGCCCGTTCCGTCTGCCAGCGAAGCTCTTCCGCCTTTAGGGTGCTTGATTGGCTCGGTCCAGGTGGGCGCTGATGCTTGCATTCCTGTAACGGTATCGACACAATCCCGGCCACCCGAGATTCAGATGTTGGAACTCACTCGGAACGTCGCGGAGCGGGCGAGAACGACGATCGGCACCACTTCACTGAACCTGGCGGTGCAGGATGTGATGGCCCTGGCGTTTCATTCTTACCTGTTCTTGCGGGTGTCGATTGCCCCTGACAGTCCCGACGCAACGGTCGCGCGGCGGCTTGCGCTCGCCCTTCTGGTGGTCACCGCCTGTTCCCTGGTGCTCAGCCGCGGTGAGGTGATTCGAAGCCGGCGCGCAAGGGCGCTCACGTACCGTTGCGGCCTGTTCCTGCCGATGGTGCTCTCGTACTTCGAGATGCGGGTCTTGCTGCCGGCGCTCCAGCCCGACCTGATGGACCATCGGCTCTACGCCATCGACCTCTGGTTACTCGGCACCACTCCGTCGATCTGGATGCAGGCCTGGAACGTCCGGCCTGTCGTCGAATGGCTGTCCTTTTTCTACTACACTCACTTCTTCGTCCTGATCGTCATGCTCATTCCAGCGCTCTTTTTCGGGAAAGGCCGGCGCCTCCAAGAACTGATGGCCGGCGGAATGCTCGTCGTCGCCGCGGGACACTTCTTGTACACGCTCGTTCCCGGTGTCGGCCCGTACGCGACGATTCCGTTCGACCAGCCGCTGCAAGGTGCGTATTGGTGGAAGCAGGTCGAGGTCACCGTCGCCATGGCAGGGGCTCAGCTCGACATCTTTCCGTCGCTACACACCGCCTGGCCCGCGTACTTCACGCTGCACGCGTTCGCCCATCGCGACGCCCAGCCCTTCCGTTGGCTTTGGCCCATCCTCGGTTTCGTGGCGCTGAACATCATCATCGCGACGATGTTCCTCCGTTGGCACTGGTTCATCGACGTGGCGGTGGGTCTGCTGCTGGCGTTCGCAGCACGTGGCTTTGCGCATGCCATGGCCGACCGCGAGGAGTTGCGCAACGGACCCTACGACGTACGTCAACCGGTCTGGGAACGCCTCTAGCCGTGCTCAGGGGCCCTTCGAGAACCGGCCGGCATCTCGCAGCATGCTCTGAGGAACGGCGATCTCTGGGGCATCGTCCCTTTCACGAACCTTGCGGCGAAGCCACCACACGAAGCCGCCCATCATCGTCAGGGGCACTACCGTGAGGAAGATGGTCGTATCGACGAACGCTTGCCGATTCTCCTCGAGCGGCGATGCGCAGGAAGGGCAAGCGTAGGCCAGATTGGCTGCCCAAGCCATCGCCAAGACCGCCGATCCCATGACTGCACGCGCCGCACGCATCAGAGGTAGACCTGCCAATAGAGAATCGGCCACACGCCCACGACGAAATACCAGAAGATCTGCGCCGGCCAGAACGTGAACCGGTCGAGGTCGTGATGGGAGAGCCGCTGATAGGTGTAAAGCAAAATGATGAAGCCGGCGACGACGTGCAGCGCATGCGTCCCGACGAGAAGGTAGAAGAACCCGCCGAGCTGGCCCGAGGTCAGCGTGAGGCCCTCGCCGATGAGCGCGACCCACTCCGCGCCCTGGAAGAGCACGAAGAAACCACCGAGGGCAATTGCGAGGCCGAGCAGCGGCTTGACGCTCGGCGAGTCTTTCCTGAACGCGCGGTTCGCGAAGTAAAGGGCGACACCGCTGGCCAGCAGCGCCGCAGTGTTCAACGCAGTCTCCTCCACCGGCAAGCGTGGCTGCCCTGGCGGTGGCCAGCCCCCAATGGCATTGCTCTTTCCAATCACGAACGCGCTGATGAGGCCGGAGAAGAACATCACCTCCGTCGCCACGAAGATCAGCATCCCTAGCACGCCGTTCGGAACGACCGGCTCGCGTCTGACGGGCACGCCGTAGGGGCGACCGAGTGCATCATCCGGCATGCTCGAGTCCTCCGTTCATCAATGCCCCGCGCTTGGGTCTTCCCCGTGCGCCGCGGCGGCGCCCTCGGCCTTCAGCGCTCGCTCAATCTCAGCCTCAGCCGCGACGTTCTCCCAGTTCTGGCCCTCGTGCCTCATCACGTCCGGGGCCACACCGGCGAAGAAAAGCAACATGAGCATCAGCATGGTGGTGAGGAGATAGGTGATGTACCGCTTCTCGATGTTGAGGTGCATGAAATTCGCCGCCACCAGGTACGCCTTGACCACCGCGATGCCAAACGCGGTCATCAAGGTAATCATCCAGGCCTTGAGGAAGCCGATCTCCATGTGCGGTGCCAGGATGGGCCCCAAGATGCTGACGATGAGCAGCACCAGGAGGATCGCCCAGATCTTCACGTAGAAGGCCTGACCATGGTCGTCTGCGTGTTCTTGATGTTCAGCCATGATCGTCAGTCCTCACTTGGCGATGTAGAGCAGCGGGAAGAGGAAAATCCAAACGATGTCGACGAAGTGCCAGTAGATTCCGATCAGCTCCACACGCTGCAGCTCTTGCCCCTTCCACGCCTGTTTCGCGATGATCAGCATGATGATGCAACCCGCAATCACGTGAAGGGCGTGAATGCCCGCTGCCGTGTAGTAGAAGCTCCAAAACCCGTTGGCCGTGATCGTGTAGCCGTGTTGAATCTCTCCGGTCCACTCCACCGCCTTGATGCAGAGGAAGACGAGGCCTCCGGCGCAGGTGCCAAGCAACCACTTCGCTGCCGTCTTGCCGTCACCGTGCTCGGCCGCGTGGTGCGCAAGCACAGCGAAGAGCGACGAGGTGAGCAGGACGAAGGTGTTGGCGCCGCCGAACCAAGTGTTGGTATGCGAGGCGTATTCGGCCCACTCCGGGTGTCCGAGCCTGAACATCACGTACGAGGCGAGCAAGCCTCCGAAGATCACGATTTCCGAGCCGATGACCCACCAAACGGCGAGCTTTCCGGTCGGGATGCCGGTGGCACTCCGAGTCGTAGCGATGGGTCTGGTCATGGTGCTCATCGATACCTCGTCATTCGGCGGGGGCTGTGTCCGGTGGGACGTCTTGCGGCCAGTAATCGTCCTCACGACCCGGCACGCTGTACTCGTAGGGGCCTCGGTAGCAGTTCGGCAGCTCGGGCCAGTTGCCGTGCGGCGGCGGGGAATCCGCCGTCCACTCTAGGGTGTTGGCCTTCCAGGGATTTTTCCCCGCCGGCTTGCCCTTGAAAAGGCTGTACACGAAGTTGAACAGGAAGATCGCCTGGAATACGAGCATGACGAGTAAGGCGCTCGTCGCGATCACCCGAAGGTCCTGCATACCCGCGAGGTCGGGGAAATTCTGGAAGTTGTAGATCCGACGATGCTGCCCGGCGGCACCCAGAATGAATAGCGGGATGAAGATGAAGTTGAACGCGATGATCGTGCCCCAGAAGTGAATCTTGCCGAGTGAGTCGTTCATCATCCGGCCAAACATCTTCGGGAACCAGTACGTGATTCCAGCGAAAAAGCCGATGATTGCGATCGGGAAGAACGTGTAGTGGAAGTGAGCGAGCACGAAGTACGTGTCGTGAAAGTAGATGTCGGAGCCGCTCGCGCCGAGGAAGATGCCCGTAATGCCACCGATGAGGAACTCGGCGATGAACGACAAAGCCCAGAGCATCGGCGTCGTCAGCCGGATAGAACCGCCGTAAAGGGTGGCGATGTAGAGAAACAGCATCTCCGCGATTGGGATGGAGATGATCAGGGTGGTGATGGTGAAGACGTTCGCCATCCGCGGGTCAATCCCGGCCACGAACTGGTGGTGAGCCCAGACGAAGAAGCTGATGATCCCCGTCGCAAATGCGGTGTAGAGGATGAGCTTGTAGTTGAAGAGCTTCTTGCGGGCGAACGTGCAGATGATCTCGGCGACGATC
Source organism: Myxococcales bacterium (assembly GCA_013002645.1). Taxonomy (GTDB): domain Bacteria; phylum Myxococcota_A; class Polyangia; order Polyangiales; family Houyiibacteriaceae; genus SG8-38. The sequence goes on along the minus strand of JABDJF010000767.1, from coordinate 3,055 downwards.
CCCATCGCAGGCAAGAGCACGACATAGACCTCCGGATGACCGAAGAACCAAAACAGATGCTGCCAAAGGACCGGGTCGCCGCCACGGTCGGGGTCGAAGAAGCCGGTGCCCACGACCTGATCCATGAAAAGCATGACGGCGCCCGCAATGAGCGGGCCGACCGATGCCATGAACAGGATGCTCGCGATGATGATCATCCACAGGACCATCGGGATGTCGTGCATCCTCATGCCCGGCGCGCGCGAGTTCATCAGAGTCGTGATGAAATTGATGCCGCCGAGCAGAAACGCCACGAACTCGAGGGCGACCGCGACAAGCCAAAAGGTCGCGCCGTAGGGCGTGAGGTTGTACTCCGCGTTTGCAGAGAGCGGCGGATAGGACGTCCACGCGCCGCCGAAGCCGCCGCCCGGAACGAAGAAGGAGACGATGAGAATGATCGCGCTGATCAGGAAGATCTGATACGAGAGCCGGTTGATGCGCGGGAACACCATGTCGTCCGCGCCGATCATCAGCGGGATCAGGTAGTTGCCGAAGGCCGCGATCAGCATGGGCATGGCAACCCAGAAGATCATGATCGTCCCATGATTGGTGACCAGGGAGTTGTACTCGCCCTGCGAGACCACGCCGTAGCCGGGGACACTTTCGCCTGGGAACGCCAGCTGCATGCGGAACGCGTACGACATGTAGCCGCCTATCAGCGCCATGACGATACCGGTGAACATGTACTGCATCGCGATGATCTTGTGATCGGTCGAGAAGATGTACTTGCTCAAGAAGCTCTGCTCGTGATGCCCGTGCTCCGCGTCGTGCGCCGGTGCGTCGTGTGTGTCTACCGTGCCTGCTTCAGCCATGCCTTTTCCATTCAGCGGGAAGCAAGCTTGCCCGCGCTGCCCTGCGACATCCACGCCGCGTGCTCTTCAGGGGTCTCGACGATGATGCGCGCACCCATGATGCCGTGCCCAATCCCGCACATCTCGGCGCATTGAATGTCGTACGCGCCGGCCTTGGTTGGCCGGAACCAGCCCTTCATGACCCGCCCCGGAATCGCATCCTGCTTCAAACGGAACACGGGGACGGAGAAATCGTGAAGAACATCCTTGGAAATGAGCTCGTAGTGATAGGTCGTGCCCTCTTGGACGTGCAACTCGTTGAACGTATTGATGTCGTCGTCGGTGTCGAGCTCGTTGTCCGGTCCGGGATGAACGAAATTCCAGGCCCATTGCTGCGCCACGATGCGAACGGTGCTGTCGGCCTCGGGCAGGCGTTGCTTGATGTTGTACCAAACCATGATCGCCATGAAGACGATGACCAGGTCACAGAGGATGATCGCCGCGTGCGGATAGGTGATCCATCGCTTGAGGTCTTTCTCTTCGCCCGTGACGTACTGCGCGCGCTGCCCGTCTCTCGCTCGGAAGCGAAAAATCAGGAAGAAGAACGCCGCATAGGCGAGAAGCGCCCAGAAGCCGACGAAGACGGCGACCAGTGCGATGAGCGCGTCGATGTCGCCCGCGAAGGAGGAGCCCACCGGCACGGCCGAACCGATGAGGTACTCGCCAAGCGGCGCGAAGATGCTCTTGATGAAGTCGTAAATTCCTTGAGTCATTCGGTCCTCTACACCGTCAGTTTAGAACGAAAGCGAAAACGACCCCGATGTAGATGGCCGCGCCGATCATCGTCCACTTCCACCAAAAATGCGCCTCGTTGTCGGGATCTCGTGTCTTGCCAGCCATCTTTCAAACCCTCGTAGCTTACTCGGATAGGGTGCCAATGTACGCGATGACGTCCTTCATCGCTTGTTCGGTGGGAAGCGTCATGGAAAACGGCCGCATCTTCGCGCCCATGGCGTCGTCGGGATGGGTGCCCCGCGCCCCAGACTTGAAGTTCTGCAGCTGCGTCAGCAGGTACCAGTCGCTCGCGCCGGCGAGCGGCGGACCAAACTCGTCCAGAACCCCCCGGGCGTTCGCCCCGTGGCATTGCACGCAGGTAGCGAAGTAAATCTTTCCGGTTTCCGGATTGCCACCCTCGAGGGTGGGCGCCGGATGCGTCGGTTCCATCGAGGCGACGTAGTTGGCGACCACGTCGACTTTCTCATCGGTGTCTAGCGCGCGCGCCATCGGCACCATTCGCTTCCCTGCGAGGTCACTGGGATGGAAGCCGCGGTAGCCGTTCTTGAAGCCGCGCAGCTGCTTCTTCACATACCAGCGCTCGAGGCCCGCAATCGAAGGTGAGCCGACGACCGGATTGCCCTCACCGTTCTCGCCGTGACACTGGACGCAGCCGTCATAGAGGTCTTCGCTGTATTTGAGACTGGCGGTGTCCGGACTGGGTGCGTTGCAGGCCGTCAGCAGCAACGACACGGCCGACACCAGGACCCTCATCGTCGCGGCGCGTGATTTGCTCATCATCCGCCCTCTCCTAGTGACTTGAGATAGGCGACCAACGCTGCGACTTCCTGCTCCGGGAAATTGTAGGGCGGCATCGTCTTGCCGTAGCCCTGAACCACCTGATCCCAGGAGTTCACGATCGAATTCGCGAGGTATGCCTCGTCGGCGACCACGGTGTCGCCGCTAACGAGGAGTCGCTCCGCGCCGAACACACCCTTCCAGTTCGGGCAGGGCTGCTGCTTCACGCCGTCGACGGCGTGGCAAGCCATGCAGCCCTTGCTCATGCTGAGCTTCTGGCCCCAGCAGGCTTCGGGGTTCGCGGCACCGGCGCACTCTGGCGGCATCGTGGCCTCACCGGCCGCAATGGGAGCCGCACCCTTGAACGACCAGCCGTTGACGGCCGACTCGTCTGCCGACGGCTGCGGCACGACGGCGGCAAACTCGTCGCGCTGGGTCGAGCCGTACTGCGCCATCGCCTGTGCGATGGGCATCGCGCCCTTCTCGAGGGCTTCCTCCTGCTGCCGCGTGACGATCTCGTACTCATCTTCGCTGACGGGGGCCCTGGCCGACTCGCCTTGGCCGCAACCCAGGCCGAGCGCCGCCAAGGCCGAGAGGGCCACGATGACGGGGAAGGATGCAAATCGTATTCTCTCGTTCGTACTCATCCGTGC
>JABDJF010000750.1 GCA_013002645.1 Myxococcales bacterium | reverse complement strand
GGATGTTCCATCAATCTCGCCGAAATCGATGACACCTACGATGTTGCGGTGGCGAAGTTTTGCCGCCAATTTAGCTTCGCGCTCGAACAGGCGAATGAAGTCCTCGTTGTCACGAAAGAAGGGGAGCACGAGTTTCAGACAAACGCGTTGCTTGAAGTCGCCGGGCCCTCTTCGGATGGCAATGAAGGTTTCTGCCATGCCTCCCACGCCGAGCCGGCTCACGAGCCGGTACGGACCGAACTGCTGGTTCAGCATGTCGGTGCGCGATGTTTCGGTGGGGTTCATAGGTAACGCGTTTGCTGAGCGCGGACTTTCGCTGCCGATTTGCAACGAAACCGCTCGTCCTTGAGTTTACGCGGAATTCCCTTGCCTGCACAGGGAGCCGTACCGGTCGCTGACGCTTGCCTCGGGAACGCGGTATCGCCGTCTTTCTTTGGCTTTCTAGAACGTTCCCTGGACGCCAAATGACCCCCCCGTGCGGGATGCGTGCACGGTGGGAGAAAGCTCGAGCCCCAGGCGCTTGTCGCTCTTACGAAAGAGGTAGACCAACGGCATCGTAATCAGCGGAGCGGCTGAGGTGCCCAGCAGAACCGCGGCGCCGACACGTTGCCCGTGATCGACACAGGCTTGCGCATCGACGAAGTTCGTCACGAGGGAAGCGCAGTCCACCCCGCCGGTGCTTGGCGCCGTGACCCCAACGGTGACGCTGGCGACCAGCGCGCCCACCCCGAGACCTCCCGAGAGCCACGCCCACCACGGCGTTTTTTTCTGGTATGGGAGCACCAGAGGCATGGCCGCAATCAGTGCCGCAGAGCCGAACGCCGCGGTCCCGTACACCACACGTCCGAGGTTGATCCATTGGTCTTGAAAACCCTTGGCTTGTTCGAGATCGGGGATCTTGAGCGCCCCGACCCAACCTTGGTCGCCGCCCGTCTCGCCCCGGGCCGCCAACAAAGCATACCCTGTGATCAGCGACGCCGCTCCCACCGACGCAAGCGTCACACCGGTGATGAACTGCCCCCGTGGTGGCCGCCGCGCTGGCGCCGCCTCCGCGGTCGCAGCGGTCGAAGCGGCCGCAGCGGCCGGTACGCTGGCCTCTCGCCTGCCCGACCGAGCGTCCGCGCCCTCGCAACCCATCGGTACCGGTTTCGGCCCCGTGAAGTCTTTGCACTCCCCTGCGAGCAGTGCCTCCACAGCGTTTGAAACATCTGCCGCCCTCGGCCCGGTCGGGCCCGAGGGGATGCGGGCCACACCCACACGCCTTTGTGTTCCGCTGATGACGCGCAACTCCATCACATCGATGCCGACGCTCGAGATCGTCACGACCGCCGCTGCGGGCAGCACCTTGGCAATCTGCTGAGCATCTTCCACGAGCACGCGTTGGTTGGGGCGCGCCGAGTATTGCAGGCGTAGCGAAGGCTCGGTCTGGACGGCGCGGTCAAACCGAACATCGACGAAGACACGGCTCTTGCCCGTTCCTACCTCGACCGGGTGCACGCGCCCACGCCGCGATGGGTCGCACTCGACCTGTACCCTGTACGTCCCGCGATAGATGTTGCTCATCTCAAAGGGGGTTTGACCGAATCGAACCCCGTTGATTCGCACGTCACATGCGGATGGTTCGCTATCGACAACCAAGGAGCCGGTCTGCTGTGGGTCCGGCAAGGCCGCGTCCTGATACAGACGAATAATGTTCGGAGGATGCATGTGCTCGTTGGGCTCGCCCCTCGGAACCAGCTGCACGCACTCCTGGACCTGAGCTTTTGCTCGCGACCGATTCCCCGTCTCGAGCAACGCACGAACCATGTAGAGGCACGTGTCGAGGACATTCTGAGAACGTGTCTTTTCCCGGTTGAGCTCATCGGCTGCCTTGCGTGACAAGACTTGAGCCCGCTTGAGCTCCTGGAGCGCCCTGTCGTAGTCGCCCCTGGCCAGGTGCCGGATTGCTTCCCGAGACCGGGTGACCCACTCTTCGATGTCCGAGTCTGTGACTTCCGCCGAGGGCGCGGACCCCCTCTCCTCAAAGCGAGTCGCTGCCTGACCCGACGACCAGACACCGACCCCTCGTTCCGACAAACTGCGCGAGACTTTGGCGCGCGCCGGGTCCGACCATGAGTCATCATCGTCGACGATCACGGGCAAGACGAGCCAGTCGCTGGATTGCGCGAAGGCGCTGGTTGCGACGCATAGCGAGGCAGCCGTGAACACGAGCAGAAATCGCATGGGGCGTACTATCTTTGTTTTCTCGAGCGGGCGCAATACTCAGGCCGACTCCGGGGCAACATAACTCAACTCTTGCAAGGGCGTTCAGGAGATCTTGCGAACGCAGCGCTGACGGGCAGCCCACGCCAGGGCGAAAAATTTGCGCATGTTAATGACGAACTCCCCGAACCTCCACCGCGATTTCCTGGCACACAGATTGCACTACTTCTGGACCAAAGCGCGCGTAGCGGACGGCGCGCCACGGGGAGTTTAAACATGAAGAGGGCATTACAACTCGCGCTGGTTCTGCTCGCATTGGTGGCGTCCGGGTGCGGTCCCGACGTCCAAAATGATGCGTGCGAATTTGGCTGGCAGGATCCGACGGGCAACACCCGGTGTCCGCCGGAGACGCCGGTGTCATGCGATCGAGCGGAGGATTGCTTCGCCACCGTTGCACTCTGCGAGGATTCTGGGCAGTGCCGATAGGTGGTCGCCCCGCGGATCGTAGCAAAGCTGTCCGGTTTCCTCGCGGGGATGAGGCCTCTTTCGATAGACGCCGAGTCTCCGCGGAGAGCGTCCAAAGAGCGATCTTTCGAGCCAGCGCCTTAGAACTGAGTCAAGTATTCCTGCGCCAGCTTGCTTCCGCGATCCATCTTCACGAGCGTATCGATGACCCTGTTCCAGAACTCCCATCGCACTTGGTTCTTCACCAAGCCAATGTACTGCGTGCGCAGCTCATCGGTATAGCCGCTGAAGTCGAAGTGCCGCGCGAGGAAAGGGAGGTTCTCCTTGTGCACGCCGCTGACGGTCACTTGGTCTTGCGCATGGTCCGCTAGCTCTTCGACCTCTCTCTTCGCCCACTCGATGTACGCTTCCCCATGAGCCTTGGTGACCTGCGAAACGGCGTTCGAAGCGAGGTTACGGAACTCCACGTCTCGCATCGCGAGCTCTCTACCGTATTGGTCTTGCCCCGAGGCCAGGGCCAACTCCAGCGCAGGCATTGCATGGGTGGCGAACACCTGGGGGGTTTTCAAGAAAAACTTCGCTGGGTCGGCCCGCAGGATTCCGCTGCCAAGGGCGTCCGTGAGCACGCACGACGCGACCGTCAGCGCAATCGCATACGCGTACCCCTCGGTCCAGGCTTTGTCCTCCATTCCGCTTGGCTCATCCTTTAGCGTCTCCTGAACGATGGCTTGCAAGCTCGCGGAACACAACGCGGCGGCCAGGTTCGCGGTCGCAGCTATGCTCGCTTTCTTCACCTGCCCGAAGGTCTTCCCAGCCTTTAGCGCGTATGCAACATCCGCAACGGGATGGGCGATCGCAGTCCCTGCGTTCTTGATCAGCCTCGCGCCCCGAAGCCAGTTTGCAAGGCCCCCCGTCGCTGCGGTGATCAATGCATTGACTGCGATGGCCTGACTCACACTGCTGAGCCGCATTGCACCGCTACCTTCGATGCTTCTAATCGCGTCGGAGAACTCGGTGATGCAGTATTGCGCCTGCTCGAACTGC
>JABDJF010000749.1 GCA_013002645.1 Myxococcales bacterium | reverse complement strand
CGCCTGGAGTGCGGAGTAGCTGCCTTCGCTTTGCTCGCCGCTCTCGCTCGAGATCGACCCTGGAGCACTCGAGATGGTGTATGAGAGCACCGCACCGGTCAGATCGACCGATCGGCTGTCGAGCCGCGCCACCCCGGCCGGGTTGAACCACATCGCCCCGCCGGTGTGCACGTTGGCTACGACGGCCCCACCAGTGAGTGCGACGTCGCTCCCGGCTACGACGTCATCGGTGTTGCCGGCCTTCGCTTCGCCCGAGACGAGCAGAACCGCAACTACCAGGACGGCTGAAGCGCGAAGCATCGCGTGGATACTAGCCCCGAAACCGAACGTGGGAAGCCTGAATCTCAGCTAATCGGCTCGAGAATCACCACCGGAATGATCCGATCGGACCAGGTCGCGTAGCTGGCGAAGTCAGGGTAATGGGACACGAGCTTCGGCCAAAGCGCCGCACGCTTCTCGGGGGATGCCGTGTGCGCCATCATCTTCATCTTTCGCCGCTTGATCTGGACCTCACATTCGGGGGTGGCGACAAGGTTTTTATACCAAAGAGGGTCTTTCGGAAGCCCACCCTGTGACGCAACGACGATGACATTGCCGCCGTCTTCGATGAACACCAGCGGCGCAGTCCTAGGCTGCCCGCTCTTGCTTCCTATCGTGGTCAGCAAGAGTACGGGAATGCCCCACGGGAACGCGCTGCCGACCCGCCACTTCGACCCGAGCAGGCCGCCGGTCCACCGGTAAATCGCGACGTTCACCTTGGACATGGTCTTGATGATCTTGCCCACGTAGGGCTTGTCTAGGCCTTCGGGCTTGGGTTTGATCTTCACCATGTCGATGGCCATCGTGCTCATCCCTTGTGCGCGCGTCGCAAGACGGCGAGATACAGGCGATCGGCGGTTCGGAGCGGAAGCTTCTCGATCGCCGATCGCAGCTTGTCGGGATGGACCGAGTAGACGGGTTTGGGTCGTTTGGTCGTCAGTGCGGTTTCGATGACTTGAGCTAGGATGTCGGGGTCGCGCGCAGACTCGATTTCTTTGCCGGCGAGCTTCTTGAGCTTGCGAATCGCCCGAGCGAATTTCGGCGTTTCGGCTTCTGCCGCGGTAAAGGCATCTTCGATGCCCGCCACCATCTGGGTGCGAAAAGCGCCCGGCTGAATCGTGACGACCTTGACCCCGAGAAGTGCGAGCTCGCGGCGCAGCGAAGTCGAGTACGCCTCGATCGCGTGTTTGCTCATCGCGTAGGGACCGTTGAACGGCGCCGCGCTCTGCCAGCCGTTTTCGGAGCTGAGATTGACGATGCGGCCCTTGGCGGCCTCGACCAATGGGAAGAATGTCTTGTTGACTCGATACGTGCCCATGACGTTGATGTCGAGAATCCGAGCGAGCCGCTCTTCGGGAATGTCGGTGAGCGAGCCGATCCCCATGACGCCTGCGAAGTTCACAATCCCGTCGAGGCGCTCGGTTTGGCTCGCGACCGCGTCGTAGGCGCTCTGGATGCTCTGCGAGTCCGTCACGTCCATCACCAACGGCACGACATCCGGGTCATGCATCGAATGGCGGAGTAGGCCCTCGCTGATGTCGGCTGCGAACACCTTCCAGCCGCTGGCAACGAGGCGTTCGACCGTCGCATGACCGAGGCCGCCGCCGGCTCCCGTAACGAGCGCTGTCTTCTTAGTCATCTCTTTCTTATAGACCCGGCGCCGATCGTTTCAATCCGCCTCGAGCGTGCACGAAGACGGCGCAAATTGTCGAAGAAGGAATTCTTTGACGCTCTCGGTGAAGGCGTCGTTTCGATCGCCGGCGACCATGTGATGGGCGTTCGCGAGGTCGACGTACTCCGCATGCGGCACCATTTCGAGGAACTCTGCAGCGGTCTCCTTCGACACCAGGTCACTTTGGCGACCGCGGATCAGCAGCGTGGGGATGCGGATGTTGCGAACCTCTTGCAGTCGTTCTTTCAGCTTGCGGTCGTGTTCCGCCGTGTAGCGGCTCGGCTCCCAAGTCTTCAGCATGTTCGGATCCCAGTGCCAGAAGTAGCGGCCGTCCTTCGCCCGCCTCAAGTTCTTGGCCAGGCCGGACAAATCCTTGGGCCGTTTCCTGTGCGGTAGATACGCAGCGATCGAGTCCGCCACCTCTTCGAGCGAATCGAACCCCGACGTGCCCTCCTTCATGAAACCAATGATGCGAGCCACACCATCGGTTTCGAGGCGAGGCGTCACGTCGACCAGAATCACGGCTCTCGCAACGGACTCTTCCTGTTCGGTTTCGGCCAGAAGCGATGCGATGCCGCCCAGCGACGCGCCCACCAGGATCGGCTTCTGATCGAGTTGCGCGATGACATGCTGCAGGTCCTCGGCGAAGTGATAGACGCGATACTCGCCGAGGCGCGCCCAGCTGCTCTCTCCATGACCGCGGTGGTCCAAGCAGATCGTGTAGAAGCCATGCTCAGCCAGCAGCTCCGCGCTGTTTCCCCAGGCATGGCGGGTTTGCCCGCCTCCATGAAGGAAGAGCACCGGCTGGTGGCTTGGGTCCCCGTAGGCGTCCGCCGCGATCGACATGCCATTGGGCAGCTCGAATCGGAGCGAAGGCGCGGGCAGTGCAAATGTGTAGGTCATCGCCTCAGGCAACCTCACCGACGGTCGGCCAGGCGCAAACCGGATGTGAATCGCCCATCATGTCGATGACGCGGTGTGCGATGCAGCCCGGCAACTTCGGTGAAAACGACTGCACGCCCGAGGTGAGGAAAAGCAGAACCGCAGGCGTGACCATCCCGAGCAGCATCATTCGCGCGAACACGATCCGCGACTCCGACACGCCCACGGTGACTTCACGCAGACGCGCTTGCACGATCTCCTGGGAACGCATTAGCGTTTCACCGACGAGCGCTTCCGGAATGTTCTGCCGAGGCCCAAACATGATTCCAAGAAGGAACTTCGCAGTGATAGGGCGCCTGGTCATGTTGGTGAGAACGAACTTCACGAAGCGTTGGCAAACCTCGAATGGGTTTTTCGCCAAGTCTAGGTCGGCTTCGAGCTCGTCGCAGTACTCGGCATGGCGGTCGGTGATGAGATCGACGAGGAGGTTCTCCTTGCTGCCGAAGAAGTGATAGAGGCTCGGCGCGGAGGTGCTCGCTTCACGCACGATGTCGCGGACGCTCGTCGCGACGAAGCCGCGTTCCGCAAAGAGACGCTCCGCCGTTTCGAGGATGACCTCCCGTGTGTTCCCATTGCGCTGCGCTGCTTCGGCTCGCGCCATCAGGAGCCTTGGAACACCGGCTTGCGCTTTGCCATGAAGGCGGTCGGACCTTCGATGGCGTCTTTCGTCTTGAACACGGGCTGCCCGATCTCCAAGGAGCGAGCCAGGGCCTCCTTTGCGGGCACGCCGTCGTTTTCGATCAGCGATTGCTTGACCGCGCGAACCGCAACGGGGCCGTTGGCGGCAACTCGTTCGCCAATCTCGAGCGCTTTGTCGAGCGCTTTCCCCTTGGGCACGACGTGACCGACGAGCCCGTAGTGCAGGGCTTCCTCCGCGCTCAGCCGCCGGCCCGCGAGCAACATCTCTGCCGCGATGGTGTAGGGGATCTGACGTCGAAGCCGCACGCTCGATCCGCCCAAGGGAAAAAGGCCAAGCTGCACCTCGGTCACGCCAAACACCGACCCTTCGCCGGCAACCCGAATGTCGGTGCCTTGAAGAATCTCGGTGCCACCTGCCAGTGCATAGCCTTCGACCGCGGCGATCAACGGTTTCTTCGTCAGGTAGTGCCGGAGAAGTGCTTTCCAATGAATGTCCGCGTCTTCCTTCATGCGATTCAGCCACTCATCGCCGGCGTCCCACTTGCCCGATTTCATCGAACCGAGGTCGCTCCCCGCACAGAAGACGCCCCCTGCGCCCGTCAGTATGATCGCCCGAACGCCGTCATCGGCGTCTGCCTCGTCCCAGGCGTCCGCCATCCGCACCAGCATTTCGATGCTGAGCGCGTTCTTCTTATCGGGCCTGTTGAAGGTACAAATCGCAAGATGACCGCGCTTCTCGTAAAGGAAATGGGGCTCCGACATGCTGGTTCTCTCCCTCGAGTCTCGAGTTCCAGAAGTATAACGAACGTTACATATACCGTCAATCCCGCCTCTGCTACAACGAGAGCCCGAAGTGCCACCCCACGAACCACTGGACGATCTCGGGACCTGTCTCGTCACCGGTGCCGCCGGATTCCTCGGTAGCCATCTCGTGCGAGGCTTACTCGGAGCGGGGTATCGGGTTCGCGCGGTGATTCGAAATACGCCGCTCGAGCTCGAGCACGCGAACCTGGAAATCATCCGCGGTGAAGTCGAGGACACCGAACGGATGATGGAGGCGTGCGAAGGGATCGATACGGTCTTCCACACGGCAGCGCAGCTCGCCCTGCTCGGAGGGAGCGCGGCATCCCAGGCGTATCGACGGTCGGCGTACGAGGCCAATGTCGGCGGTGTCGAGAACCTCATCTGTGCAGCTCACGCCCAGGGCGGGCGCCGTTTCGTCCACACGAGCTCCATCGACGTTTGCTTCAATTCGGAGATCAACACCGAGATGAACGAACACACGCCCTATGCGACGAACATGAGTTGCCTCTACACCGAGACCAAGATCGAAGGAGAGAAGCGGGTGCTCGCGGCAAACGGCGAGCGTGGGCTCTTGACGACGTCGATTCGCCCGGACGGAATTTACGGACCCGGAAACAACGTCATGTTGGACGAAATGTTCGATCAAGTGACGAAGGGGCGCCTCGTCGCGACCATTGGATTCCCGGGCGCACTCCACGACCACGTTTACATCGATAACCTGGTGCACGCCGAGATCCTCGCGGCCAAGCACCTGTTTCCCGGAAGCGCGGTTTGCGGCAGGGCTTATTTCGTCACCGACGACCATCCGCTCCCGCTCTTCGAGTTCATGCGGCCCTTGATTGAAGGGATTGGGTACCGGATCCCCAAGCTCGACATCCCCTACCGGCCGGTGCTCGCATTCTTGCGCCTCTGGCAGTACCTGCATTTTCGGATTGGTCTGCCGGCGCCGCTCTTCACCCCGCACGAAATACGCAAGCTCGCGATTTCGCACCGCGCCACCAATGAGGCAGCGGCCCGCGACTTCGGCTATCAGCCCGTCGTGAAGCCGGACAGTGCAATGGCCAGCTGTCTCGCTTACTACCGGGAGCGACTCGCCGCGGCTCGCACCCTGCCGCAGCCGCCCCTGTCCGAGGCCCCGAAATGAGGGATAGCCCCCGCTGAAGGGCGCAGAAACGGTCTGCTCTCAGCCGCAAACCCTTTGAAAAAGCGGGTTCCGCGCTCTTTACCGTGGAGTTGATGGAAAGTCCTTGACCGGTTTGGGGAAGGCCGCTAAAGAAGCCGTCCGTTTGAGGACGAAGGCGGGGACGGGAACCAACAAAACGAAGTAGTTATCAGGGTTTAGGCCCGAACGAGCTTCGAGCACGGTTTGCGAAAACGGCTTCTGACTCTCTTTGACAAATCGCGAGAATACACGGGGCACTAGCTCAGGTGGTTAGAGCGCACCCCTGATAAGGGTGAGGTCGCTAGTTCGAGTCTAGCGTGCCCCACCAGCGCGTCTTTTTCCGCCAGGACCGGCTTTCCTCCTCGGCGCTCCGCTGCGAGCTACGGGTGTAGCTCTCACTCCGCTTCTGCGGGGGCGCTCGGTCCTGACGCAAAAATCCTGCGCCGGATCGGACCAGAATTACTCTGGATTTGGGTCTAGGTTCGGTAGCTGGGCGAGCGTTTGCTGGGGGAGCGAAGTGAGAGGTACTCAGGTACCTCGCAGCGAAGCGAGGCCAGCAATAAGCCGGCCAGGTGCCGGAGATAGACCCAAAGCCAAGGGGT
>JABDJF010000721.1 GCA_013002645.1 Myxococcales bacterium | reverse complement strand
AGCTTGTAGAGCGCGATGTTCGAGACGATGTAGACGCCGTCCGGGCCGACGGAAAACGAGTTCTGAATCTGCTCAGCAAAGTCGGATTTGCCCAAGAAGAGCTCGCGAAAGCGCTTGCGGATCTCTGGGAACTTGTCGATATCTTGGTCCGCTTGGGCCTTCTTGACGTCTGCGAAGAACTCCTCCGAGCCATTCGGAAGCGGCGAGAAGAGCTGCCGAATCTTGTCCTCAACGGCAAACAATTGGATCGCGGCGGCATAGATCTTGGGGCAACCATCCTCGGTTCTCTCACCTAACGTATCGATCACCCCGACCACGCCGTACTTCGAGGTGAACCAAACCCGGCCATCGGCAGCGGGCATGATCGCGGTGAGCTTATTGTCCTTGGGTTTCTTGTTGAGGATCTCCTCGACGACGGTGCCCTTCCCCACCGCAATGCCGAGGTTCAGGTACTGCATCTCTTCGCGGACGACTCGGCGATTGCGGATCGGAATGCGGACGATCGCGTCGTTGGCTCCGGGCACGTACACAGTGCCTGTGCTGTCCAGGTACGAGTAGGCGCCACCCGACGTATCGCGAAAGACCGCGATTCTCCCCTTGGTGCCGGCTACCTCTCGCATCTTGTTTCCCCGACCGGGAATCGGGACGGAGTCGATGACCCGGGGCGGCGGACTGGAGATGTCGATCACGATCAGCGTCGCCGCGTCCCGCCCAAACGAAATCGTCACGACCGTTTGGTCGTCGAGAAACGTGTACAACGGCGCCATCCCGGAGAGATGCTTGCCCTTCTCGAGCACGTGGAAGTAGCCAACCTTGGCGTTGGCGGGAATCGGCCCCGGGAAGTGGCTCACGTCGGTTGCGAAGCTGTCCTCGTGCATCGTGCCCGCGTAGCGGTCCGAGAGGATGGGGTGCTGCCAGTTCTCCTGGGGCGGGAGCGGCTCAGGCAGTGTCTCGCCGTACCGAGACGTCCACTCTTCGAACCACTTCACCTCGACGTTGGCGCGCTGAGCTTTGAACTTGAACTCTTTGTCGCTCACCGAATACGTCGCGCAAGGCTCGTCGGCTCCCGGACCTCGCGACGCGCAAGCGCAGGCGACCAGGACAAGAAAACCGAAAACGAATCTCAAATACCAAGTCAAACCCAGAATGCTTCCTTGCATGTGTGCTCTCTTCCGGCTTGTGTGTCGCAGTTGTCGTATGTTCATTGCATCTTCTCATTCGTCAAGGAACGCACATGGCGTCGCACTAGGCGACGGCGTGAGTCAAGCGTCTCGCCCATGTGAACCGTGGACTCACTCATGAGGTAGACGGCCAGCAGATCTCCTTTAGTCCGCGCCTCGGCCGGCGTGAAACCTGCTTGCTCGAAGAGATTGGACACGTAGTCGACGCGCTTGCGGATGACGCGTCGCAGTGCCTTTTTGACGTTCCGATCGTCGAGCGCCCACGATCGAACTGACGCGTCATAGCGGTTGAGATCGGCTTCGAGGATGCGCTCGGCGATAGTCATCAAGCGCTTTCGAGGGCTAGCGCGCCCGGCTCTGTCGAGCTCGATTACAGTGTCGGTCATTTGGCCTTCCCACCATTCCAGCATCGAACTCAGCAGGTCCTGTCGGTCCTCGAAGTGCCAATAGAAGCTCCCGCGACTGACACCCAATTTTTGCGCCAAGGTGAGCACCCGAACACCACCGACACCGCGGGTACGGAGGAGCTCCATAGCGGCACGGAGCCAATCATCCCTGGTCAGTGACTTCTTGGGCGGCATGGGAGAGCAGCACCATACACTTGTGTCTTGACGACCACAAGGCATGGTGGGAGGCTCGTCAACCTCGGGAGGCAGCATGGGAAAACGACGAACTGCAATTGGGGCGCTTGCGCTATCCCTCGCTGCGATCACCATCGGCTATTTCTTTGGGGTGAGCTTTGACCAACTGAATGTGGCCCGGGCTGGGCACAGGCAAGCATGTCGCCAAGCCGCATGTTCAAGGCGTATCCAACCGAGGGTGGCATCAGGGCTCCGTTGCTGGTCAAGGTCGCTGGCAGGCCTGCCGATCCGGGCGCAATGAACGATTCGTTCGTTCACGTTCGAGACATCATGCCCACGCTTCTCGATGTAGCGGGCGTTACGGCGCCAGAGGCCATCGACGGCCGCAAGGTGCTGCCCATGCAAGGTCGGTCCGTGCTCGACTTCTTCGCCGGTAAGAGCAAGACCGCCTACGCAGGGGCGAGCCGAGTCGGTTACGAGCTGTTCAGCTTCAAGGCGTTCATCGACGGGAGCTGGAAAATCGTCCGGATGCCCAAACCGCTCGGCACCGGCGACTGGGAGCTCTTCGATCTCTCGACCGACCCGGCGGAGCTCCGCGACCTGAGCGCCGAGCAGCCCGAGAAGCTCGAAGAGATGGTCGCGCTTTGGAACCAGTACAAAGAGAACAACGGCGTGCTCGACATCGTCCCGGAGGTGGCCAAGTAATGAGCAGAACCAAACTCAGAATCGTGATCCCCCTGCTACTGGCCGCCTGCCTCATCGAGCCCGGCACAGCGAAAGCGGAGAAAGAAGAACCCGCTGAGACCGCCGAAGAGGCCGAAGGCGAGGAGCGCGAGTGGCTCAACGGTTTCAGCTTCGGCGGCGCCTACACGTTTCACATCCTGCGGAATCGTGAAGATGCAGAGACCGGTGAGCCTTTGAAGACACGGGAGCATCTCGGCGGGTTCGTAATCGCATACGAGCGTGAGCTCATCCCCCAGCATCTCGCGATAGCGATTGCAAAGCCATTCTATTTCAACAAAGAGCGTTTCGACACACCGTTCGACCTCATCCTTAAAGGCCTCTTTCGCAAAGGGTCGTGGGAGGGTTTCATTGGACTGGTGCTCACATGGAACATCCGCGTGTTCGAGGGGGAGCGCGAAGCGAAGGAAGGCGAGAAGAACATCCTCTCGTTTGGCGTCGGTGGGGCCATCGGCGGGGCCTACTTCTTCAATCCACACTGGAGCCTCGATCTAGAGCTGGGCTACGCGTACGTTCCGACCGAGGACATCGTCGAGCACGAGCTGAGCGCGGCCTTGAGCGGCGTGTACCACTTCTGAGCGATAAGCGCGTGTTGAGTCCGAGCGGTCCTGGGCTCCGCGCTCGAGGGCTCCTGTCTAGACGCCAGCGTCGAAGATAGCGTATCGTGCCGCCGATAGAAACGGCGAGGAGAATCCATGCAAGGCGTGAATCAGACAAGACCCAAACGGGCGACCCAGTGCCTGCGGATGGCCGCGATGGCGGTAGCGATCAGCGGCCACGTTCTCGGTTGCACCCCGGTGGAGCGCGAGCCTACGTCACAGGCCCCTGCCGAGCCGAAAGCGGCGCAAGAGCAGACCGGGGAAAGCGACCAAAGGGGCGAGCAGCCCGATCAAGCCCGCGACGCGGCGCAGGCGGCGGGCCAGTATTCCCCAGTCAAAGCCCGCGCTCGTGACTTCTACGCACCGAACACCGAGGACCTCGGGCCGGACGAAATGCGCTTGATCGCCTGTGGCACGGGCATGCCCACGGCGCGTCCGAAGCAAGCGGCGTCGTGCTGGATCCTCGAGCTCGGCAACGGCGACAAATTCATCTTCGACGTCGGGACCGGTTCGGCCGAGCGCATCTCGGCGCTTCAGATCCCCTACAACTACCTGGATAAAGTTTTCGTGAGCCACCTGCACACTGACCACTTCGGTGACCTCGATGCGCTGTTCGTCGGTGGTGCGCTGGCCGGCCGGCAAAAACCGCTGAGGGTTTGGGGGCCGAGCGCCGAAACGCCCGAGAGAGGCACGAAGTACGCGCTCGATCACCTGCGAAAAGCGCTGACCTGGGACCTCGACGGCCGCCAAGGGTTGACCGACCCGCGGGGTTACCATTTGGACGTCACCGAGTTCGACTACATGGGAATGAACGAGGTGATCTATCAGGAGAACGGCGTGACCATTCGGTCCTTCCCCGCCATCCACTCCCTAGACGGTCCCGTGAGCTTCGTCCTGGAATGGAACGGTTTCAAGTTCGTGTTTGGTGGGGATACCTATCCAAACAAGTGGTACGCGAAGTATGCAAAGGGCGCCGACCTGGCGATTCATGAGTGCTTCATCGCGGTGCCGGACATGATCAAGAAGTTCCAGTTTACGCCGCAAAGCGCTCTGGCGGTGGGCACCCAGATTCACACCGCACCGGAAGCTTTCGGGAAAGTGATGTCGATCATCGAGCCGCGGATGGCCGTTGCGTATCACTTCTTCAAGGACTTCGACACTACGGCGTCGATCAGCGATCGAATCCGCACCACCTACGACGGTCCGTTGAGTCTCTCGATCGACTACATGGTGTGGAACATCACCAGGGATGAGATTCGTGTGCGCATGGCAGTCGTCGATGAAGACGTCTGGCCCCCGCCCGCGACCGAGAAGCCGCAGGCACCCGACGCTAGTAAGAGGATCCCGTACTCGGCGGAGATCTCGGGCGGCAGGCTCGACATGAAGAAGGTGCTGCAGCCTACGTACGACGAGATCAACAAGCAGTACGGGATCCACGAGAAGCAGGAATGAGCGTTGAGTCCGAGCCCCGCTGGGCTACATTCGCCACGCTGTGATCTCTCTTCGCGATGTCCGGTTCGAGTATCCACATGGGGGCTTCTCTCTCGACGTGACTGAGCTGACGGTCGCGTCGGGAACTAGGGCGGCGGCGATTGGACCGAGCGGATCGGGGAAGACCACGTTGCTGAATCTGATTTCCGGTATCGAGCGGCCGGGTTCCGGCGAGGTCAGCACCGCTGGAGTGCGGGTCGATCAATTGTCACCCGCCGCGCGACGCTCCTTTCGCATCACGACAGTCGGCTTCGTGTTTCAGGAGTTTTTGCTCTTAGAGTACCTCGATGTGTTCGACAACATCCTCTATCCGTACCGACTGCACCCCGAGCTTGGCTTGGAGGCCTCGGTGCGATCGCGCGCCCGTCGACTCGCTTCGGACCTTGGCCTTGCCAGCCTGTTCGACCGGCGTCCGAGCGAGCTCTCGCAGGGCGAGCGGCAGCGTGTCGCGATTGCGCGTGCGCTGGTCACCGAACCCGGGCTGATTCTTGCCGACGAGCCGACCGGCAACCTCGACCCCGCCACCAAGCAGCAGGCGCTCGATCTCCTGTTCGAGCAATGCGAGGCGCGTTCGACCACGCTTCTGATGGTGACTCATGATCATGGGCTCCTCGATCAGTTCACACAGATCGTCGACGTGGAAGCACTGGGCCCCACTGAGGCATGAGCCGATGAAAGACAGCATGTACCTCGCCTGGCGCTACCTTTGTCACCACCGAGCCAAGACGCTCCTGCTGGTGCTGTCGCTTTCGGT
This sequence comes from Myxococcales bacterium, assembly GCA_013002645.1. Lineage (GTDB taxonomy): Bacteria > Myxococcota_A > Polyangia > Polyangiales > Houyiibacteriaceae > SG8-38. The sequence goes on along the minus strand of JABDJF010000721.1, from coordinate 4,097 downwards.
GTTCCTAGGCCTGCCTTTGATCATGCGCGCGATGAGCCGTGCGACGCAACGGTCGCTGCTAGACCGGGCCGAGGCGACTCCACTCTTGCTTGGCAAGAAGGGCAGCAGCCTCGATCTGGTCGTGGAAGCCCTCTACTTCCAGTTGAAAGGCGCGGAGGCCATCACCGAGGCCGATGTCGATGCGATCCAGGCGACGGGTCTTGCACTCGGAATCCCGATTCGCACCGGTTTGATGGCGCGCGGCTTTCCGCTGGTGGGCACGAGTCTCGACTACTTCCGGTTCCGAAACCTTCGTATCGCAGAGGGCCGAGGTCTGGCAATGATGGGCGAGTGCGTCTTGGGAACGGAGGCAGCGAAAACACTTGGGCTCGGGCCGGGAGATGCGCTTTTGACCTCGCCTTCCACGCTCTTCGACCTAGCGGGTGTGTATTCTCTAAAGCTCAACGTCGTGGGAGTCCTCCAGCCGAGCTACGGGCCCGATGACGAGGCTGTCTTCGTCGATGTCAGAACCGCCTGGGTCGCCGAAGGCAAGGGACACGGTCACCAAGACCTGGCCGGCGCCGGTCCGGACCTGGTGCTCAAACGCAAAGCGGGCACCGTCACGGCCAACGCGAAGCTCCTCCAGTACAACGAGATCAACGAATCCAACGTGGACAGCTTTCACTTCCATGGAGACCCATCGGGCTATCCCGTAAGCGCCGTCATCGCGGTGCCTCACGACGAAAAGTCTGGCGTTCTGCTGCGTGGCCGCTATGTCGACGCCGAGGCACGACAGCTCGTTCGTCCGGCTCGAGTCGTGGACTCGCTGAACAAGCAGATCTTTCGCTTCGAGCGCATTTTGGAAATCGTCGTCTGGACGGTGGGCTTGGCCACTGCAGTCATGTTCGTTTTGGTGATGGTGCTCTCTTGGAGGCTCCGGGCCGAGGAGCTTCGCACCATGACGCGGCTCGGTTGCAGCCGATGGAAGGCTGCACAGATCATGGGCTCGGAAATCGTCATCATGGTCGGCGCTAGCATTTTCATCGCGGGGGTGTTTGGAATTGTGATGGCGCAGTACGGAGAAACATGGCTTCAGAATCTCATCTTGAGGGGAGCCTGATGCGGATCGGGAAGCATGGGCGGGCAGGCGCCGTCGTGATGATGACCACCGTCATCACGATCGTGCTGGGTTGCTCGAAGAGAGCCGTGCCCGACCAGGATACGAAGTCGGAGCGTGCCGACTCGTTCGTCATCTACACGGTCAACTACCCGCTTAGCTACTTCACCGGGCGGATGGCACCCGCCGGTGCGCAGGTCGTGTTTCCCGTGCCGGAGGGAATTGACCCTGCCTTCTGGAATCCTTCGGCCGACGCGGTGCAGGATTTTCAAGCGGCAAGCTTGATCCTTCTGAACGGAGCGGGCTACGCGCAGTGGACGCGCTACGCCACGCTTCCCAGGGCGAGAATCCTGGTCACGGCAGACGGATGTCGCGACGGCTATCTTCACACCGAGCAGAGCGTCCGTCATCAGCATGGCCCCGAAGGAGCGCATGCCCACTCGGACCTGGCCTTCACCACCTGGTTGGACCTTCGGCTCGCGGTCTGCCAGGCAAGCCATGTTCGCGACGTGCTGCTCCAGCGATTGCCGGACGCGAAGGACAGCATCACCGCGGGGTTCGAGACGCTCGAGCAGGATCTCCTCGACCTCGACGCGCGACTGCGAGTCGTGGGCAGGGCCTCGAAGGGACGGCCGCTACTGGCTTCTCACCCTGTCTATCCGTACCTCGCCGACGCGTACGGCCTCTCGATTCAGAGCCTGCACCTTGAACCGGACCAGACGCTCCGCGGCGACGATTGGAAACGGCTCGATGCGATACTGAAGGAGAGACACGCAGAGTGGATGCTCTGGGAGGCCCCACCCTTGGAGGCCACGAAAGCGGGTCTGAGCCAACGTGGCGTCACGACCGTCGTGTTCGACCCCGCGGGCCAACCTCCCGTCGGCGGGGGGGATTTCCTTTCGGTGATGAAGGCCAATGTCGATCGTCTCGAGTGCGCGGTGGGAGTGAAGGCGTGCCGCTGAGCAGATCGGTTTTGCTGGCTTTCGTGGTTGCGCTGCTCCCTGGCACCGCGTTGGCGGACGCCGTCGTCGTGACGCGCGCCATGACGGCGAGCACCATCATGGAAGCGTTCATCGAGGAGGATGCGATCGTCGTGGAGCTCGAGATTGGGTCCGACGAGCTTGGGCAGTTCCCATCGATTGTTGAGGCTTCCGCAGGCGCGCAAGACCGTCCGGCGGCGCTCCCCGCCGCGTTCGAGCTCGTCTTTCTCGCGGATGGTGGACGACTGCGCGGCACCATCGAAAGCGCAGAGCCACGCAAGAAGGTGGAACGCGACGAGGTCAGCGGAGAACCCGTACCAACGTCGAAGACCGAAGAGGTGCTGTTCGTAGTCCTGCGATACCCCCTCCGTTACCAACCGCAGGCTCTGGTGATCAGCCCGCCCACCAAGGACGGCTACGCAAGAGCCGACATCGGCTTCGTCGTCTATCACCAGGGCGTTGCGGTCAACGACTTCCGATACCTGGCGTCCGCGGAGCGACTCCAGCTCGACTGGAGCGATCCCTTCTATTCGCGATTCGATCGAAAAGCCTTGAAACGGCAATTCGACTCGCCGATGAACGTCTTCCTCTACGTCGAGCCGTTTGAAGTTCGAAAGGAGCTCGTCGTTCGTCCGCTCGATCTCGCGCGCTTCACCGAGCTCGACATCCAGGCGCACGAGCCGATCCCGGCTGACCGGCGTGATGCCTTGCTGGCCCAGATCGCCGAGTTTCTAGCGACGCGTGCGCCGGTCACCATCGACGGGAACCAGCCCGATCCGATCCTCGACCGCATCCACTTCCTGAGGCGCGGGCTCCGAATGACCCGTGTCGTCACCCCGGATGAGCAAGTAGACGGCACCAATGCGATCATCGGCGCGATCTTCGTCTACCCGGTGGAGGGCCTGCCCAAAGACGTCCGTCTCGACTGGGACCTCTTCGACGAACGCGTCCAGCGCGTGCCTGGCACCGCAACCGACGAAGCCGGGCCGATGCCCTACTTCCTGCTTCCCGACGACGCCCAGCTCCACTGGGTGAACTACCTCAAGGGAGCCACCTTGCCCGGCCGGCTCGAGGTTCGCGCTCCGAGGTCACAGGTTTCGGTTCCGATCGGTCTCGGGCTCGGTTTGGTCTTGGCGCTTGGGCTTTGGATTGCGGCTTGGCGCCAACGGTCCTGGCTGCTCGGGCATGCTGCCGTCGCCCTCGCAGTCCTCGCCTGGTTCGTGCCCTCGCCCTCTGTGGATGTTCCGGTCCCATCGAGGGTCCGCGCGCCGTCCGGCGAGGAGGCCGCGCCCACGATTCACGCCCTACTCTACAACGTCTATCGCGCGCTCGACTTCCGAGACGAAGAAGTCGTCTTCGATCGACTGGCGCAGAGCCTCTCGGGTGAGGTCCTGGAACGCGTCTACCTCGAGATGCGCAGGGGCCTTCGACTCGAGAACCAGGGTGGCGCCCGAGTCCGCGTCCGTGAGGTCGACCTGCTCGAGGTAAGCCCTGTGCAAGCCCAGGAGGCGGGCTCCCTCCGCTATCGCGCCAAATGGAATGCGACGGGTTCCGTCGGGCACTGGGGGCACACGCACATGCGCACCAATCAATACGACGCGCAGATCACGGTCGCTCGCATCGGAGGCGCCTGGAAGATCGCCAACATCGAGATTCTGGAGGAGCAGCGCGTGATGGCCCCGTCGGGGCCAGGGTTGCCGGTCGCTAAGTGACGCGCAGCGCTCCCCATACGAGACGCGCGTGCGCCAACAACTCATCGGAGTGGTGCAACTTTGGGACACGTGTCCCGGGTGGATCCCGCAACCCGGATTCACTGGGTTCTAGCAGGGTCTCCCCATCGAGACCTTCCGGCGCAATCGCTACTGAATCACGCGAAACACGGTGCACTGACGACGGTTCGATTCCCACCGCCTCCACTAAACAAGCGCAATGATTGCCGACGGTTGGCGCCGGACTCGTTTGTGACATTTGTCATAAACGTCCAGCTAACCGGTCGGGATCGGGTCGACGGCCGTGGTGTA
>JABDJF010000710.1 GCA_013002645.1 Myxococcales bacterium | reverse complement strand
GCCCTGCTCCGGTGCTTCCGAAGCGGCCCCCGACGCCTCGGTCTCGCGCGGTGCCGGCCAAGACACGGCCTCTTTGTGGGGCTCCTCCTGTGCTGCCTGGATCGCCCACTTGGCAAAGCCCAGCACCTTGCCCAAAAACCCGTCGGATTGCGTTCCGCCCCGGTTGCGAATCGCGTGAATCAGCTGCCCGCGGCTCATCGCATAGGTATCATTCACGCCCAGGCGTTCGGCTTCTTCGCGAAGCTCCGGCGTCGTCAAGTTGTAGAGTCGAGTCAGATCCATCGAACCAGCTCCGGGTCCAACTGTTGTAGCGCGTTCTTGGCCTGGTCGCAGTCCCGGTCGATCTGGTGGCGGAGTGCGTCGAGCCCGTCGAACTTCGCTTCGCCCCGGATGCGAGCCACGAAGCCCACGCGCATGCGCTTTCCGTAAAGATCGCCGTCGAAACGGAGCAGGTGCACCTCGATCGAGTGCCCGGCTTCGAAGGTCGGCCGGTTGCCGAGGTTTGCGACGCCGTGGAGCAGTCCGGTACCAGGTTCGTCGAGGATTCGGGCGACCACGGCGTAGACCCCGTCCTTCGGAAGTTGGAGCGGCTCCACCGTCAGATTCGCCGTGGGGAAACCCAGCTCACGGCCGCGCTGGTCGCCGTGGGTGACCAGCCCGCTGGTTTCGTGTACCCGCGTCATCATCAGCGCGGCATCCTCGACGTTCCCCTCTTCTCGGAGGATTCGGCGAAGCCGCGTCGAGGACACGGCCTGGCCGTCGTACATCACTGGCTGTACCAGCTCCACCGTGAAGCCCTCGCGCGACCCCCAACTCTGCAGAGTGCTGATGTTGCCCGAGCGTTTGTGCCCGAAATGGAAATCGGGGCCCACGACCACGCCTTTGGCTCGGCACGCGTCCAGCAGAACTCGCTCGACGAAGCGATCCGGCGTCATTCTCGAGAACTCGCTGTCGAACGGCAACACCACGACGTCGTCACATCCGGCCCCCTTCAGGAGCTCGATGCGGCGCTTCATCCCGGTCAGCAGCACGGGAGCCCGTTCGGGGACGAGGACTGCGGTCGGATGCGGTTCGAAGCACATGGCCAGGGTTTGCCAGCCCTCGGCGTCTGCGGTCCGCTTGGCCGCGTCGATGAGCGCCCGATGCCCCAGATGAACGCCATCGTGGTTACCAGGAGTGACGACAGAGTGGGTTCGGCGCATCAGCTCAGGAGCCCCGAAGCGGTGAACGTGCTCATCCTTCACTCACCTACAGCGCCGTTCGAGACACTTCAACTCGAATGCGCCCGATATCCAGGTTGATGACGTAGGGCTTTCGGTGCTGTATGGTTGAAAACATGGGGAAATCAAAGGGGAGGGCCGATTCTTCCGAGGATGCTCCGTTCGAGGAGGTCATGGACCGCCTCCAGACGGTCGTCGCGCAATTAGAAGAGGGAGATTTGCCTCTCGAGCAGTCTCTGGCGATGTTTGAAGAGGGAGTCCGCCTGTCGCGGGCCGGAGCGAAACGATTGGATGAAGCCGAGCGTAGAGTAGAGGAGCTCCTCGCGGCCGGAGACGAGCTGCAAACGAGTCCTCTCGACGAAAGCGAAGCGGGGGAGCAATGAGCCAAGTCCTCACGGTACCGACACACTTCAACGACATCGGAGAGCTCTCCGCGGGCTTCCTCGATCGGGTCGAACGAGACACGCTGATCCTCTACGGGCCCGTCGCCTACGAAGAGAGCTCCCAGATTCAGTTCGTGGTCTTGCTCGCCGACGGCACGCCGGCTCTCGAGGGTATGGGCGTCGTCCGCGCCGCCGTGGATGGCGGCGCCGACCGTGTTCCGGAAACGCGTTATGACATCGTCGTCGAAGCGTTAGAGCTCGAGGGCCGTTACGAAGTCGTGTTCGAGCGCCTGGTGCTTGCACGTCAAGCCGTGTCCGAGCCTCCCGTCCCCGATCCTGAAGAAAACGAACCCACCGGCGAGCTCGACGCCGCGCCCACGGATGACGGCTCAGCCGACGATCCGAGCACCGACGGTGCCACGGGCGACGAAGCCCGTGCGTACGTGAACGAAGTCGAGCTCAACGCAGATGAGGTCTTTTCGCTCGCGCCGAACGACGTGGATTCCGTCGCGCCTGGTGAATACGACTCCGACTTGCCCGAAGAGTCCGCGGTCGAGACCGAGCCGCCCGATGAAACCGACGACGAACCGCAAACCTCGATTGAAGAAGTCGAGGACGACTTCGCGGATGAAGATGAGCTGGATACGGTCGTTGCCGCAGTGGATCCAGAAGCGATGATGGCCGTTGCGGAGGAAGCCCACGCAGAAGAAGTCGACGAAGAAGAATCCGACGCAGAAGAAGTCGACGAAGAAGAATCTGACGAAGAACGAGCCCCGGACGACGTCATCAGCAGCGAGGACGAGAACGTCGACCGGGACTATGCATTCGAGCATGGCATCGCTGAGGACCCGAACGTCGGCATGCCGGTTCCCATTCCTTCAATGGCGGCACCACCGGCGGCGCCTCCTGCTCCGCCACGATTGCGCCTCGCCGAACCTCCCGACGGCCTCGCCCGGCCTTCCCTTGCGAAGTCCGACGAGCTCCGTTTCAGCACGGACGGAGAGGTCAGCGACGTCCACACGACGGGCCTTTTTGCCTACGAAGAGGGGCTTCCGATTCCATCCCGGCCGCCGCTGCCCGATCCCAATGGTCGCCAATCTCCAGCGGCCAATGAAGCTCAGGGCGATTCCGACGTCGAAGAATCGGAGCCACCGGAATCCAATGACGACGAGTATGAAGAAGTCCGCCTCAGTGATTTTGCCGGCGCGGTCGAAGAAGGCTGACGGGTCATGAGCCGCATCGCCGCCGTGCTCGTTTGTGTCCTCAGTCTCCTCTTCGCCACGCAGGTGAGAGCCGACGCGGTCGTTCACGTGAAGGTGCGCAGCGCGGACAACAAGCCTGTCGATGGCCGTGTCGAGCTCAGCGGCCCCGGTGGTACCTTCACCTGTACAACCAGTCAGGGCAGCTGCACGATGCGGTCGGTGCCCGGCGGACGTTACCTGGCGGTGTTCAAGCCGGCCAGCGGCAGCGCCACCGCCCCCAAAAAGGTGATGATCCCGCCGGACGGCAAGGCGGATCTCCACATCGCCGCGAAATAGCCCGCTCAAGTTGGCGCTGAGCACCCGCAAAGTGCCATAATTTCGGGTGGGGAACAGGCAGGGGGAATGCGCAGGAGTTGGATACCGCCCTGTTTGGGGGGCCTTGTTGCATTGGCGTGCGCGGCACCGGTCCACGCCGAGGCCGACCCGGTTTTGTCCAAAGATCGGCACGAAGCCCGGGTTGCCGAGGTTCAGAACAGTTTCAGCGGGCCGACCGGGGGCATCCGCATCATCGACGCCGCCTCCGGTCCGCGAGGCACGTTCCGCCTTGCGTTGAACACCGAGTTCTTCGTGATCGCTGACTACTTCGTCCCGACCGACCGAGCCCAGCATTTCGCGGGCAACCTCTCCCTGAGCGTGACGCCAAGCAGGTATCTCGAAGTGTTCGCTGCCGCACAAGTGACCTCGGCCTGGGACGACTCCAACGACCCGCTGTTGATCCAGCGCGTTGCCGACGTCCTGCTCGGCCTCAAGGGCTTTTATCGAGCCAAGCCCTGGCTCGCCGTCGGCGGTGATGCGAGCATTGCGCTGCTCGGCGGCGTCAGTGACCCAAAGGCCAGGCT
>JABDJF010000665.1 GCA_013002645.1 Myxococcales bacterium | reverse complement strand
CTCTCGCACCACGCATTGGGCGCGGATCGGCATGACGGTCGCTCGGCGGCGGGGCCGCTCGATCCTGCAGTCCTCGCGCTCCTCGAACGCGCCATCAGCGCCGCATCCGACGCCGGAATTCCTTGCTCGATGTGCGGCGGCATGGCCGCCGATCCTGTGTCGTTGGTCTTGGCATTGGGGCTCGGGTACCGTCAGGTCTCGGTGCCTGTCAGCGTCGTTCCCCTTGCCCGTGCAGTGATTCGCGACGTCGATCTCGGGGCGGCAGCAGAGGCTGCGCGCGAAGCACTCGATTGCGTTTCGGCCGATTCGGTCCGCGAGCTGCTTCTCGAGCGGCTAGGCCCCACGCTGGGCTCGTTGTGGAAAGACCACGGGCTCGTCTAGTTCGTTTCACCGTCGAGCGGTTTCACCAGCCGAGCGAGATCTCCTTCGCTCAGCAATCCGCTCGTGCGATCAATTTCATATCCGTCGGCGTCATAGAGAATGTAAGTCGGTACGGTCTCGATCTTCCCGAGCATGCTGTCTCCGTTTTCCACACGTCCATAGGGATTGGTGCCGAGCATGAACGGTGGATCGAGGGCATAGTCCCAAGCCTCGACGAGCTGGCCAGCGCGTGGCTGCGCTGCGACGCCGATGACGATCAGCTCTGGATGCTGCGGCACGAAAGGTCGAAGCGACTTGAGCGACGCCTGACTGGCCGCGTCAAAAGTCGCAAATACGAAAAGAAGCACCGGCGTGCCGCGAAGCTCGGCGAGCTCAACCCACCGGCCGTCGGTCAAACGCAGGCCAAGGTCGAGCCTGGGACCGGACCTCGATACCTGCGTGGTGTTTGGAGCGCTACGCGAATCACGCGCACAGCCCGACCCGATCACCACGAATATCGCGATCAGGCATAGGGCGCGTTTGGGAAGACTCGTGCTGGCCATTGCAGTTCGCTCGGCAATATAGCAAGAACCCCAGTGAAGTGGACCTGATCCAAGAACGCCTGGACGGACTGCTCGCCAGCTGCGACGCGGAGTCCGCACGCCGGCGGGACCCTGTCGATTTCGTCCACCGTTATCATGAGCCTCGCGACCAGGAGGTCGTGGGCCTCATCTCGGCGAGCCTCGCATTTGGAAACGTGGTGTCCGCCCGGCGAAGCATCCACAGAGTGCTCACGGCTCTCGGGCCGGAACCGGCAGCAACGGTTGCTGGCATCGATGAGGCGGGGCTTCGTCATCGGCTTCGGGGGTTCGCTCACCGCATTTATCGGGGTGAGCACTTCGCCTCCTTGCTGGCCCGTGCTGGGGCGTTGATGCGCGACCAAGGAAGCCTCGGCAACGCGTTCGCCGGGTTTCACCGGGCGAGCGACGGGCATTTTCGCGAAAGCCTCGCCCGTTTCGCCGACGCGCTGCGCGGCGACACCCAAAGCCGGAGCTTACGTCATCTGGTAAGCGACCCTCGAGCGGGCAGCGCTTGCAAGCGCCTCGTGCTGTATGCCCGCTGGATGGTTCGCTCCGGCGATGGTGTCGACCTCGGCCTCTGGCCCATCTCCCCTTCGGCACTGTTGATTCCCGTCGACACGCACATCCACCGCATCAGTCGGAACCTCGGTCTGACGAATCGCCGAACTGCGAGTTGGGCGACCGCCGAAGAAATCACGGCCGTACTTCGAAAGTTCGATCCGGAAGATCCCGTCAAATATGACTTCGCGCTCTGCCACTTGGGCGTCTCTCGGGACTGCCCGAGCCGACCCGTGCCCATCAAGTGCGATAAGTGTGTCCTGCAGGACGTGTGCAGCGTCTGGGATACAAGTCGTAAGAAGCGCTCAGCGAAGAAACCCGGTGAGCTTCGGCTCTAGGGCGCGCAGGTCGCTTACGCCTTCGACACCTTCGCCGCGTTCGAGGATGTCGCCGTTCAGTCGAACGAGCTCGTAGTCTTGCAGCGCCTTGAGCGCCGTCTCGAGCTTGAGTTTCGACAGGGACTCGCGGCGTTCGATTTCACCGGCGAGGTACATCTGTTGCCCGAGGGCGAGGGTGCGCTTGTACCAATCCTTCTTCGGGATCGGACCATCGAGCACGATTTCCGCTCCCCGAAGCGCGAGCAAATAGCTTTCGAAAAAAGTCTGGAGCATGACCGCGTATCGTTCGAGCCTGTGCCGCGTCGCGCCCTCGGTAGCCTGCGCACAGCCGTCGCGTACTTCGATTTCGCTAGCCTCCACCATGTCGTGAACCGCGTCTTCGAAGATCTGATCGAATGTGGCATCGGTTCGGTAAATGAATTCGTGCTTGAATACCCGTGATAGCTGCTGGACCCGGTCGCTCAGGCGCGCGATGTCGACCCATTGATCGAGATCCACCAGCAGGCCGGCTGCGATCAAAGCACGTGGCACGAAGAAGTGGATGATCGTATTTTGGTAGTACTCGAGGGCGATTCGGCGCTCCGGATCAATCGTGTAGATCGGCTCGGGGCCCGTGTCGTGAGCCACGATGAGCCGCGCATCCAGGAACAAGTGGAGCGCTTCGTCGATCGTGTCTTCCCGGATGCGCGCGTCTCCGATGCGCAGCTGATGGGCGATCCTGGCGTCCATGGCATCGAGCGTGGCCAGAAGATCCTGGCAAGCAGCGAGCAGTGAGGTCCGCGTCATGCCCCGTTTCTGATGGCTCAGGAGCGCTGTGGCGACGAGAGCCGCCGGCGTCACGACGGTGACCTCGTTGATCGAGTACATCACCTTGTGCGCCAGGGCGCGCACGGCATTGCGCTTGTGATCCGCTGTGATGGCGCCGTCTGTTGGCGATACCCCGTCCCCGCGCTTCCCCAGATCCTCGGTGAACTCGTCGAAGTCGATGATTTCGCCGAACTGAACGTACAGCCGGCCCCATTTCGAACG
>JABDJF010000613.1 GCA_013002645.1 Myxococcales bacterium | reverse complement strand
AACTGGAGCCGTACTATGCGGCGTTTGGCTTTTCCGCCGATGTCGGCGGTATCCGACTGATGCGTCGCCAATCCTAATCGCTCCGGAAGGTGGCCGCGGAGCTTAGAAATCCCCCCGGACTGTCTCGCCCCACAAAGAAAGCTCCGCCCAGGCCGTGCTCGAATCGCGCCACGTATGGGCTCGCAGGCTTCGATTCGTTTCTGGATCCGTCCGTAGAAGTAGATTGAACGGTATGGACAATCTGGAGAAGCGCCGATCAAGTTCCTCTAGGACGAATCATTTGACGGCGGCTCCGTCAGCCTACAGTTTTGGTAGATGCTTAAACTCAAGTCGCTCTTCGTACTGGTCGGCTCTGTTCTAGGAGCCCTACTGCTGGTTAGCCACGCCCAAGGTTCCGTTGTTCAAGCCCTCGCGCTGAACGAGTTGGTTCTGCACGCTGATCAGATCGTGCTCGGCCGGGTACTATTCTCCGAGACGTTCCAGTGCCCCGACGGTCAGTTTGGGACCTGGCACCGAATTCAGATTGAAGAAGACATCCGAGGAATTCCCGAAGATGAAAGCGAAGTCATTATTGAGACGTTAGGCGGTCGCATCGGTGACCTAGCCATGCACGTGGAGGGGGAGCCAGCGTTTTCGGTCGGGGAGCGCGTCGTCGTGTTCATGCGCGGGGGAGGCCCGTACACCGCCGCTCGTCCGGTTGGCATGGGCCAGGGGGTGATGCGCGTCCGGACGGAGCAAGGAACCGAAACAGTCACCCAAAGCCGCGAGGGCATGTTGCTCATGCGCCGCAGCGGACGTGGTGGCTGGCAGAAGAGCGTTGGTGCGCTGCCCATAAAGGAGCGCCTCGACGCGTTTCTCTCTAAGGTGAGATTTCTGCTACAGGATGGGGCAGGGGGCGACGATGAGTAGTCGGGCCTTTCCGTCAGCGGTCCTCGTCTTTGCGGTGTTCGCATGCATCCCGCCGAGTGATGTCGCAGCCTATTGCCGCATGACGACCGAAACCCAAGCACAAGTTGGCGACGCGCCGTGTGTCGAAACGGGAGCGCCCTTTTTTTGGAAGCATCCTTGTCTTTCATACGCGATCGACGAGCGGGGTTCGCGTTGGATGACGAACGAAGAAATCGAAGAGGCCGTAGATTTGTCCTTCGAAACTTGGGAAAATGTCGACTGTGGCGGGTCTCCCCCGAACCTAGTCTTCACCCCAAGTGGGCCATCGACTTGCCGACGACCAGAGTTCAACAACAACGGCAACGTCAACACCATTGCCTTCCTCGACCCATGGGGAAACCCCTGCGCAGATCGGAATGATATCGATTATAGATACGAGCCGTTTGCGCTGGCCGTCACCATTGTTTGGCGCAATGGAAGCAGCGGCGAGATGTTCGATGCGGACATCATGGTCAACGACCAGCTCTCAAGCAGCGTGAACGCGGGTGGTCCCTACGCGAACTGCCCTGACACCGGTTGCCCTCCCGGAAGTGCGGGTAGCCCTGGACCTTCAGACTTACGCAGCATCGTGACTCATGAGATTGGGCACTTCATTGGCATCGGACACTCAAATATCGAAGATGCCACGATGTATGCGAAGACCGAGCAATCGTCGGTGTCCAACCGCACGCTTGCACAGGACGACATCAATGCGGTCTGCGACATCTACCCGCCAGGCAGTTTAGATCAGTTTTGCGACGCCACACCTCTCGGCGGCCTTGGTCTGAACTGCGAAACCGATGAGTTCGGCGAGCCGGTCGCTTGTGATGAGCCGGGATCGGTTCCGGGGAACGGTGGCGGGTGTAGTGGTGGCGGGTGTAGTGCAGGTGACGCACCAGCAGACGTTCCTTGGGCGACGGTACTCCTTGTGCTCATCGGCCTTGCAGCGATGAGACGGCGGCCACGTCGTCGCCACGCCTGAACCCTCGCTACGTGTGTGAAGGGCCAGGGTGGCGGACCCCGGCTTGCCGTCTGAGCGAGCCGTATTCGACGCTCCCCTGATCATCGGCACCAGTCGAATTGCTCCACACAGCCTTCCACTCCCCACGGGACACCTTGGGACGGCACGCAACGCCATGGGACACGTTGTGATTGGTGTTGTTGAATTTGCCAAGTGTTGTTCCCGGGAAGTGACGTGTTGCCAAGGTTGAAGTCGTGAGTTCGAATCTCGTTTCCCGCTCCAGAATTGCGATGACGGCTCGGTTTTGAGGGGCCGTTCTTTTGGGCACTTGGCGTCGGTCAGATCTTCCGCGAGTCCGCCCACGCCGCCGATGATAGCGCAAGACCCCCCAGGAATACCGGCCATGCCTACTGTCTGCCGACATTGGCGCTATTTCCGCCACTGTGACAGCATGGTCTTTCACCGACTCCAGCCGGGCGGCATACAGAGATCAGTGAACCGTCTCCTCCTTGCACTTTTTGCGATCGTCTTGATTCCCGCTGGGGCTCGGTCCGCGCGGGCCGACGAGAACGACTCGCGCCGCGAGTACGTCGTCAATGGCAACCCGACCGATCCAAAAGATCTGCGCGGCACGGTTGCCCTGCTCTTCGCCCCCGAGGTGGAGCGAGGCGACGACCTGCCGCGATCGACGTTGTCGAGCCTAATTGAGTGCTCCGCGGTGTTGATTGCACCAAGCGTCGCGGTCACCGCAGCCCATTGCGTCGAGGTCTGCGGATTCGAAACCTGCGGGCCAGGCGACGGTGACACCACCGAATGCTACAGATGCGAGCCGGAACCAAAACCCGCCGATTCCCTCTACGTTGCCGCCGGCCTTCGCACTCTCGATGACGCATGGAGCGCTGAAATCAGAGCCGTTCGCGAGCTGGTCGTGCATGAAGGCTACGTGCCGACCGATCGGTGGTTCCTCGACGTCGGCACCTGCGAGCCCGGAGATGTAAACGACCTTATCTGCGAAAAGCCGGGACTCGCGACAGACCTGCACGATATTGCCCTGCTCCTGCTGCAGAATCCCGTGATCAACGTGAACCCAGTGCACCTCCTCCACAGCAGCGACGACCTCGCTGGAGAGATTGGGACGGCGCAAGGGTACGGGCTGCGCGCACCGCGCGAGTACGAAGGATTGCTCGATCAGCCACAGTACGCGTCCTTGCTCAACGAGGCGCCCACGCCAATTGAGCAAGTGACCGATCAGGAAATCCTCACCGGCGCGGGCATGGACCTAAGCGGTGGGTGCTTTGGCGACTCCGGGGGCCCTCTCTACGTCCAACGAGGAAATGATTTCTTGGCTGCGGGTTTTCTTTCTCGATTTCGGCTGGACGCGGAGGGTCCATACTGCGGTTCGGGGTCGATCTACACCTTCGCGCCCGGCTACATCGACTGGATCTACGAAAAGGCCCCCGAAGCGATCCCCTTCCAGCGCGGCGGGGGAGGTGCGGGCTGCTCGACCTCGCCAAGGGCTTTCGCCCCCAACGGAATCTGGCTGGCGGGGCTATTGGCGTTGGTCCTTCTCCTACGAGCTCGGCGCGGGGCTGTCGTCGTTTTGGCCACCGTCTTGCTCGGCGGTGCCTCCAGCGGCTGCGGCTCAGATGGCGGGGACCTCAGCGACCTCAGCTTCTGCAACGACAAGTACGACCCCTCCGGGGATTTCTGCGATCCCAGCGTCGAGCGTATCGACCTCGGCACGGCGGAGAAGCGGGCGCGCGACCTGATGCCGAGCGAAGCCTGGCTCTGGAGCGCGGTCGGAGGAGCTCAGGGAACGGTCAACCCGGATGGAGAAGCCGAGGCGTGGTTCCTTCAATATTACATCCCTGGGCAGCTCGAGCTTCCGGACCTGCTTCTTCGCTCGGTGGCGATTGGTGCGTCCGAAGAGGCCCGAGCGTTCCAGGAAATCGGAATCTTCCAGTGCGTCCCGACCGAGCCCATGGTCCCCCTGGACTCGCGGGTCATCGTGCACGACGCGATCCGTCGGCTCGAGCAGGCGGGCGTTTCCGTTCGACTCGGTGAAGAACGGCTGCTTCGCGTCGTCCAACGTCATCGCTGCGCCCGACAGCCGGATGAATGGAGCGGGGTTGGGGTTGCGAATGCTTTCCTCTACTACGACGACGATGGTTCCTATCTCGGCATGGAGAAAACCCCATGAAACGACTGGCTCTCTTCTTTGGTGTCTGTCTCCTGGCGGGCTGCGGCGACTCGACGGACGCGACCGGCGGCGTGGCGGGTGCCGGCGGGACGAGTGGTGCGGGCGGCACCGGCGGGATCGACCTTAACGTATGGGCTTGCACGGAACAGGGCGTCAGGGGCGCCATCACCTTCGGTGGTGGCCCACACACGTTTGCTTGCGATGGACCGACCGTCGTGACCACGGAGGCCCCGATCGCAATCGACAACGACGTGATCCTTGATGGTGAGGGGAACCTCACGTTGGACGGCGGTGACGACCACAGGGTCTTCATCCTCACGGGTAACCGTCGTGTCGTTGTCGCTCTCCGCAACATGACCATCGCGCGGGGCTATGCGGAGGCTCTCGGTGGCGGGATCTTCAACTACGGTAGCGACTTGCTGCTCGAGGGCTGCAGCATCGTCGACAACAAGTCTGACGAGGGTGCAGGCGGCATCTACAGCTACGAAGGCGCGCTGGAGATCGTCAACAGCACCATCTCGCGCAACGAAGCCCAATATGGCGGCGGCATTCTCTGTGGGGGCGACGAGGTCAATATCTACGAAACCCTCATTGCGGACAATCTCGGAGGCGGGATCGACAATGCGGGGGCGCTATTGGTGCTCGACTCCAGCATCACCGGCAACGTCAGCACCTTTGGGGGCGGCGGTATCCGCAATTCCGGTGAACTTGCGGTCAGCTCGAGCATCATATCCGGCAACGAAGGATCGAGCGGTGGGGGTGTCTTCAACGCTGGCGCCCTGTCGATGTTCGAGACGACCGTCGAGGCAAACACTGCGGAGGAAGGTGGCGGCATTTACGCATACGATGCCAGCCGGTTCGGTGGCGATCTCTGGCTCTCCGAGCTCGGCCTAATCGACCTGGCGTACAGCACGATCTCGAACAACGCCGCCGAACGCGGAGCGGGAGTCTATAGCATTGCTTTGCGTATGACCGTCTGGAACAGCACGATTTCAGGCAACGTAGCAAGCGAGGAGGGCGGCGCTCTCTACGTCGGCGCTACGACGCTCGGGCCGTCGACGATGTACCTCATCCAGAACACCATCGCCGACAACACCGCACCCCTCGGCAGTGCGTTGGTAGCAAGCGGCGACACGCCAACACTGCGCTTTTCTGGCAATGTCGTCAGCGGCGAATGCATCGCACAGGACGCCGCGATGTTCGACTCCCGTGGCTACAACATCGAGAGTCCAGGCGAAAGCTGTGACTTCATCGAACCGAGCGATACGCCAAACACGATGAGTGAGCAGCTTGACCTTGGCCCCCTCCAGAACAACGGGCGCGAGACCGAGACGCACCTTCCTGGAGCCAATAGCGTCGCGATCGATCTGATTCCCGTGGTTGAGTGCGCGAACGTGTTGCCCGTCCAACCCGCGTACGACCAGCGGGTGGTCGAGCGTCCGCAGGGGAACGGCTGTGACTCCGGCTCGGTCGAAGTCATTCCGGAGCCGTAGCACTGCGCCGCAGCATTGGTCCCGAAGCTTCCGCTGGGAACGGTGTGGCCGCCGTGTCGACCTTCCACCCAACCTTCCACTTTCCAGGGGACACCTCGGGACGGTACGCAACGCCACGGGACACTATGTGGTTGATGTTGTTGAACTTCCCGAATGGTGTCGTGGGCTAGGAGAATATTGCCAAGGTTGAAGTCGTGAGTTCGAATCCCATTTCCCGCGCACCCACCTCGGATTGGCCGGTCACACCGCAAGCGCGCGGAGCCTCTCCCAATCTGTGAGGAACCTCACAACGGAGTTCCAACTCCGCATCGTTGGGGTCACCAAAAGAACAAGGGATCGTGATTTCGGTCGGAGTCCCTTGGTGCGTCGTGGCAAATATGGGTCACCCGCTCGCACTCTAAGTCGCGCACCTGTTCAGGTTCGCGACACTTTCGGCGGCGCTCCTACGGATTTCCCGTCGCGCTCCGGTGGACCGTCGGCTCGAAGTCATCGGTGCGGACGTAGAACCGCCTTCCGGGTCCCACAACACTGCCGTCTAGCTCTGTTCTCCGTTGCTCGCACATGAGCTCGACTCTTCCGCCTCCTTGGTCTTGGCGAAAATACGAGGTGCAGGGCGAGTCTAGCGGAACGCTCTCGCCGTCCCGAATCACGTAATCCCCGCAGCTCGTGCTCGTGTATTGAGAAAAAGGCGGCACCTCCAATACGCCCCAGGTCTCCCGCGCCTGGAAGGTTCCGTCTGCCGGCTCCCACTCCCTAGTTTTAGAGCACTCCAGCGGGCGGCCGAATAAGGTCAGCCCATCGAAAGACCGAGCCACCGGAACGAGCACCTCCGTGACGAAGCCACCGGCTTCAACACGCACCTCGAACTCCCTGGGCACGTTCGGATGAAAGTTCATGAAGTTGTAGCAACGTGCACCAGCCAACTCGCCTCCCGCCTCGATCCACCAAGGGGGGGTCACAGCAACGTCACCGGCGACATCGGTCAGAATCAGGGTGGGGTCATAGTCGGGCGAAGATGCTCGGAGGCTCGCAAGCGCCTCGTCGCTGAGAAGCAGCGAGGCGTCGAGGTTCGGCGAGGAGACGCGGACACTCGTGAGAGCAGCGTCCACCGCCGTTACGCATACCATCGTTTCCGTCGCTTCCGCGACGACCTCGGGCGCATCCCCCCCGCAACCAAGTAGCGAAACGAGGACGACGACGACTACCTTGCTGCGTCGCGAACGGGCCATGGCAAGAAAGTACCATGAGGGGATTCTGGCGGTCGAGCGGTGCTGAGACGACTCGCAAGCAGCTCGGTTGGTCAACGCCGAACCCGCCACCACGAACGGGAAGGTCTCATGACGCGAGCCTCCGAAGCCCCTCCCAATCTGTGAGGAACCCCACAATCGAGTTCCAACTTCCGAACGTTGGGGTCACCACAAGAAATCTCTCGCATTTTGCGGAGGGTTCTCGTTTGGCTCGTTTGACGATGCACCGGCCATGCTGGCCGAAATGCCATCGTCCTCGGGTGACCGGCCGCTGAACACCCCACGCCCTTGCAAGGCACGGAGGTGCTCTGTCTCTGACGCTGGCGTCGGCGCTGAAAAGTCAGTTGGAACGAGATCTTCGTCCTCCGATCGTACGACCTAACCACGTTATCAAACGAGCAAACGGAGGGAAGCGTGGGGG
>JABDJF010000611.1 GCA_013002645.1 Myxococcales bacterium | reverse complement strand
GGTCTTTCTTGCGACCCGTGATCGAGATGTAGCCGTCCTGGTCGATCGCGCCGAGGTCGCCGGTGTGCATCCAGCCATCGCTGTCATAGAGCTCGGCCGTCTTGTCGGGCAATCGGTGGTAGCCCTTCACCATGTTGACCGCCTTGAGCATGATCTCTCCGTCCTCGGCGATTCTCGCCTGAACGCCCGGCAAGGGCCTGCCGATGGTTCCCAATTTAGGCCTCCCGTGCGGCTGCACCGAGGCGAATGCCGTGGTCTCCGTCATCCCGTAGCCCTCGTGAACCGGAAGGCCGATCGACGCGAAGAACTCCAGCGTCGAAACGGAAATCGGGGCGGCGCCGCTCAGCGCGACTTGAAGCTGATCCAAGCCGAGGGCCTCCTTGATTTTCGAGATCACGAGCTTGTTGGCGAGATTGCGTGAAAAGCTCGACACCGGACGGCCTGTCTCGACCTCCTGTTTGAACGCTTCGAGCTCGGTCTTCCGAGCCCAGCTCGCCAACTTGGCCTTGATGCCGGTGGCTTCGGCCAACTTGCCCCGCAGCGCGGCCTCGAACTTCTCCCAAACCCGCGGGACCGCCAGGAAGATCGTCGGGTGCACTTCCACCAGGTAGTCTTTGATCTGGGTGAGGTCGCTGCAGTAGAAGGTTTCGCCCTGAACCATGAGCCCGGAAAAATTGGTCATCCCCTGCTCTGCAGCGTGGCAGAGCGGCAGGTAGCTAACGCTTCGGGTCTTCGTCTTCAGGAGCGACGGGAACACCTCCGCCACGGCATTCGCGATGAGGTCGATCCCCTCGTGCGTCAGCATCGCCCCCTTGGGCAGCCCCGTGGTACCGGACGTGTAGATCAGGAGCGCGACGTCATCCATCTCTACGGTATCGAGCTGCGCATCGAGGTCGGCATCGGTGACCGAACCGCCCTTCGCCTCGAGCGCCTCCAGGGTGATGACGCGAGGATCGCTCGATCCCAGGTCGTCCATCGTCACGATGTGTTCGATCGGACTCTCGCCCTTCGCGATCGAAATGTACTTCTGGAGCTGCGTCTCGTCATCGCAAATCACGATTCTCGATTCGGCGTTGCTCACGATGTAGGCCATCTGTTCCGGCAAAAGCGTCGTGTAGAGAGGCGCCGGAATCCCCCGGGCCGCATTGATCCCGTGCTGGCAGATCACCCAATCCCGCCGGTTGGCGCCGACGATCGCGACGCACTCCCCGGGCTGCAGGCCTAGCGCGATGAGCCCCTTCCCCACCCGGCGCACGCTCTCCCAGTACTCGCCCCAGGTCGAAGTCGCCCAGGTGCCATCGGAATTGCGGTCGTGAATGGCAGGCTCGTTGCCGTTGGACTTCGCCCATCGTTCAATCCGCGAAAGCATCGTTCCCTGCAGCGTCATAAGGCCTCCATTGAGAGGGGGTACGCTACTCGATCGGAGGTCGGGATCCTAGAGAGGATCGCTGGCCCTGGCCCTGACGCTGGCGCTGGCGCTGGCGCTGGCGCTGAAAACTGGCGGAGGAGGAGGGATTCGAACCCCCGGTAGAGTCGCCCCTACAACGGATTTCAAATCCGCCGCCTTCGACCGCTCGGCCACTCCTCCATGGACGGGCGGATTTAGCACACCGATGGCGCCCTGGCCCTTCCCATTTGTCCGGATCTCGGCCTATATTTGCCGGTCCCCGGTCCGTGAGCGGCCGGCAACTGATGAGGTGACGCTGTGGCTACTGACACCATTCCCAATCGACTCCTGCAACGTGCAAAGAAGACCCCGAACGACCCTGCGTACTACGTGCGCCAAGGCGGTACCTGGAAACCGACGAATTGGGGCACGTACTCCGACCAGGTGACGCAGGCGGGCCGCGCGCTGGTCGCGCTCGGCTTTGAGCCTGGGCAGACGGTCTGCATCCTCGGGTTCAACCGCCCGGAGTGGGCCGTGATGGACATCGCGACGATGGGCACCGGCGGCGCTCCGGCAGGGATCTACACCACCTGCTCCCCCGTCGAGGTTCGGTACATCGTCGCACACGCCGACGCGCCCGTGATCCTGGTCGAGAACGAGGATCAGTGGCGCAAGGTGCTGGCGGAACGCGCGAACATGCCCAATCTGAAGCACGTCGTCACGATGAAAGGCTGCCCGGCGATCGCAGACGAGATGGTGATGAGTTGGGAAGAGTTCATGGCCAAAGGCGATGACGTCGAGACGCAAGCGTACCTGGACAGGGTCCAGAGCCTGAAGCCCGAGGCGCTTGCCACCCTGATCTACACCTCAGGTACGACGGGGCCGCCCAAGGGCGTGATGCTGAGCAACGAGAACCTGGCCTGGACGTCGAATGTGGCGATCAGCATCACGACCATCAGCTCAAACGACTGCGCGCTTTCGTATCTGCCGCTTTCGCACATCGCCGAGCAGATGTTCACGCTGCACATCCCGATCACGACGGGGGCCCGAGTGTACTTCGCAGAGTCGATCGAGGCGGTGCCCGAGAACCTCAAAGAGGTCCAACCGACCATCTTCTTCGGCGTGCCGCGCATTTGGGAGAAGTTCCACGCCGGCATCTCGGCCAAGCTCAAGGAAGCCACCGGCGTGAAGGCCAAGCTCGTGAAATGGGCGATGAAGGTCGGCTGGGAGGCCAACCAGACCCCCGACGGCAGCAAAGGCCTGCAATTCCAGCTCGCCGACAAGCTCATCTACTCCAAGCTCCTGCCGGCAATCGGCATGGGGAACGCCCGCGTCTGCGTCACTGGCGCCGCACCGATCGCTCGCGAGGTGCTCGAGTTCTTTGCGGGCTTGAACCTCGTCATTCTCGAGGTCTACGGACAATCGGAGGACAGTGGCCCAACCAGCTTCAACACCCCGAGCCGGTATCGCTTCGGGAGCGTCGGCCCCGCGCTTCCAGGCGTGGAGGTCAAGATCGCGGAAGACGACGAGATCATGGTCAAGGGCCCCAATGTCTTTCTGGGTTATTACAAGGATCAGGGAGCCACCGACGCCACGCTCTCCGATGGCTGGTTGCATTCGGGCGACTTGGGCGCCTTCGATCGCGACGGTTTCTTGAACATCACCGGCCGCAAAAAGGACATCATCATCACTGCCGGAGGCAAGAACATCACGCCAAAGAATCTCGAGTCTGGGATCAAGAACCATCCGTTGATCGATGAGGCCGTGGTGATTGGGGACCGACGAAAGTACCTCAGTGCGCTGGTCACGATCGACGCCGAAGCGGGCCCGGCCTGGGCCGCGGCCAATGGCGAAGATGCAAGCGCGCTTCACAAGAACGCAAAGCTCAGGGCGAGCATCCAAGCGCACATCGAGGAGATGAACAAAGAGTTCGCGCGTGTGGAGCAGATCAAAAAGTTCACCATCCTGAAGCGGAACTTCACCGTCGAGGACGGCGAGCTGACGCCGACATTGAAGGTGAAGCGCGCCAAGGTGAACGACCACTTCGCCGAAGACATCGAAGCGATGTACCACGAAGGCGGCGCACAGCCGCAGGCACGCGCCTGATCGAGCCAGCAGGAGGCGATTCAATCCCGGGCGGCGTTCAGCGGCGTCAAACGGCGTCTAACCGACGACCGTCACGGTGACGCGCCGCCGATGCCCCCGGCGGCGGTGTTCCCACAGGAAAACGCCCTGCCAGGTGCCAAGGGCGCAGTGGCCCCCGCTCACCGGGATGCCCAACGAAGTCTGCGTAAGCGCCGCCTTGACGTGGGCCGGCATGTCGTCGGGTCCCTCCATGATGTGGATATAGAGCGAATCGCCGTCGGGGACGAGCCTCGAAAGGAAGGCGTCGAGGTCGCGCTGAACGTCGGGGTCGGCGTTCTCGTTGATGACCAGCGACGCACTGGTGTGGTGCACGAAGACGGTGCAGAGGCCTTCGGAAATCCCAGAAGCTGCGACCGCCTCTTGGACCTCTCGCGTGATTTCGCGGGTGCCCCTACCCCGTGTTGCGACCGTGAATGTGTGTGACTTCGCGGTCATGACGGCGATACCCTCATCCACATGGCGGCCTGGTCACCTTGGTAGATCAAGATGTCGTCTTGGGTGAAGCGGAACTCGTAGCGACCAAACACCTGCGTTTCGCGCTGGCGGATCTTGGTTGCGCGAAGCTGCATGTCCAGCGGCGGTCCCATCTTCGCGAGGGCGGCGAATCGGGCGTCGTAGATCCGACCGCCGTAACCGATCCAGCCGTCGGCGTGGCGCAGCCCGAGGCAGTAATAGGTATGCATGAAACCGAGGATTCCGGTCAAATGCACCATGAGGCCGCCGCTCACGTGCCGCGGATGGCGCACCGGGTGGGCTCGCTGATCGCGAGTCAGCGGGAGGTCGGGGCGCGTGATCATTCGCGCGCGCAGGATCCCCACCTCCTCGTCGACTTCGACCAGCTCGTCGATACAAATCGCACCTGGGCCATAGGGGCAATCAGCAACGAATTCCGGGTCCAATGGCATGCTCTAGACTCCCTGGGCGTCCGCGTCCCAAATGACCTTGTGCATCTGCATCTGCACGCGAACCGGTAGCTGGTCCTCGAGGACCCACTTCACCAAGTCCTTTGGGTCGAGCTCTCCCCAGACGCAACTGAGCAAGACGGCATGGACGCGATCGGGAAGTCCATGCTCCTCGATGACCGCTTTCGCCCAGTCGTAGTCGGCACGGTCCGCGAGAACGAGCTTCACCTCGTCACGCTCGCAGAGCTCGGCGATATTCTCCCATCGATTGCGCTGCGACTCGCCGCTTCCCGGCGCCTTGAGATCCACGATTCGATGGACGCGTGGGTCGACCTCGGAGATATCGCGCTCGCCGCTGGTTTCGAGGAGGACTGTGCGCCCCGCATCGCAAAGCTCTTTGAGCAAAGGAATCGCGCCTGGCTGCAGCAGCGGCTCGCCGCCCGTGAGCTCGACGAGGGGCGTGCCAAACGAAAGCGCCTTCTTCAGGACCTCGGCGCGCGGCATTTCGGTGCCGCCCTCGAATGCCTGAGGGGTGTCACACCAGCGGCAGCGCAGATTGCAGCGAGAGAGCCGAACGAAAGCGCAAGGAAGCCCAGCGAAGGTCGATTCACCTTGAACCGATTCGTAAATCTCGTGAACTCGTATCTGCTCAGCGTCGGTCATCTCAAGCGCGGGTTGCCGGTGATGAGGATCAGCATCTGCCCCTCCTGGGCGGCACGTTGGGGAACTTCCACGATCAAATCCCACATTCCAGGCTTCGCATCCACCTCCAGCGTCTGCGTGCGTCGGCGAACGCATCGCTCGCCGTTTTCATCGATGCGAACCCAAAGGACCCGGTGCTTGTAGCCCGCGAGGTCGAGCGCGGAGGCGCGAAGGCGAGCCCGCTCGGCAAGCTCGAGGCGATGGCGGTACAATCGGGACCCTGATTTGAGGGAGCCGCAGTGCCTGGGGAGGGCCTCGGCTGGGGGGAGATCGGGTTTGGAG
>JABDJF010000558.1 GCA_013002645.1 Myxococcales bacterium | reverse complement strand
GCCGAAAGTGTCGCGACCCTGAACAGGTGCAAAGTCTAGCGTGCATCCGGGTGACACATATTTGCCACAACGCATCACGGGACTCCGACCGAAGTCAGAATCCCTTGATTTTTTGGTGACCCCAACGATGCGAAGTTGGAACTCGATTGTGGGGTTCCTCACAGATTGGGAGGGGCTCCGCATGCCTGCGGTGTGACCGGCCAATCCAAGGTGCGTGCGGGGGAAACGGGACTCGAACCGTCCTTGGAAGACCTTGGTTCGCACGATTCAGTGGCGACTACGCGAAAAGGTGTCGGTGCGGAGACCAGGCTGAAACGCAGTGAATCAGAGTTGACGACTCTACTCAGGACACGTGTCCCTGAGTCGGACTCGATTGACGCAATCCTGGCGCATTCGAGTCTCGCATGGGGAGCCATGCGCGTGATCTGAGCATGCGAATGGTGATTCGATATTCAGTCCGCGGGCGGTTTGTGATCAGGAGAGCCCTCCGGCGGATAATCAAGCACATCTTCCAGGCGTTGATGTTCTTCTGGGGCGAACTCTGGAAACGGCAAAGTCTGGCTCTGCCGCCACTGCTCGACCTGGGCTTCCGCCTCCTCCCCGCGGTGGGCATCTAGGCCCTCGTCCCGAGAGAGATAGGTCGTCTGGGCGGGGATGGCGAAATGCGTGCCCGACTCCTCGATGATGTCCTCGATACGCAAAAGAATATCTTCTTTGGCGGCCAGGAAAGTGTTTTCGTCTTCGCAACGCAAGTACGCGAAGATCTCTATGTCTTTGGAATAGGAGCCATAGTCGACGAAACGAACTCGAGCCGGATCGGGGGTGACCATGGGATGTCCCAGCAGCATCGCACGCAGCTTGGCGAGCACGAAGCGCATCTGTTCCGTAGTGGTTTCGTAACGCAACCGCAGGGTCGACCGGAGCAATCTCCGATCGCGCACCATGAAGTTCTCCAGCTTGAGCTCAGAGAACTCCGCGTTGGGCACGGTGACGAGGGTCCGCTCGGGCGAGCGAATCCGGGTCGAGAGCAGGCCGATCTCCTCGACAGTGCCGATCTGGTCCCCGTACCGGCAGAAGTCTCCGACTCGGATCGGCTTGTTGGCATAGAGGATCAGGCTTCCCAGGAAGTTGGCGAAGGTCCGCTGCGCCGCCAGAGCGATCGCGAGGCCGCCAATACCGAGCCCAGCCACGAGCGGGACCACGTCCAACCCCACTTGCCGCACGGCGTCGATGACGATCCAGACGCCAACCACGAAAGCGAGGACGCGAGCCGCCAAGCGAAGCAGGCTCGCATCGAGGCTCGTCCCCCGCACGCGTGCTATCGCGACGGTCGTTTCGACAATCGCCCTGAAAACGCGGACGACGGCCCAGGCGGCGAAGAAGGTCGTGATCAGAACACCCGCCGACGCGACAACGCTCAAGACACCGCCGGTGAGATTGATGTCTCGGCGGAGAAACCGAACGACTGCAGCGACGAGGAGGGCGGTCGTCGTGGGAGCGAGAATCGACACCCAAGCATCGAATGGTGACTTGGTCCTTTGCGCCAAGAGCCGCGTCACCACGAAGAGGATGAATCCGAGCAGTCCAACAGCCACGGTAGCGAGGGTGAGAGCAAACCATTGCCAGACCGTCTCCCCCCCAGCGCGGACTTTCTTCACCGAATCCGGAAGGGTTTCGACGAATCTGCCGATGACACTCGCGCCTGGAATCAATCGGCCCGGGGTGGAGATGTAGAAGTCGTAGAATCCCTCCGTCTTGCCAGGCGACAAGTAGTCGATCGACGCAGCGAGACCAATGACGTCTGCTCGATAGGGTAAGTCGCGAACCATCCGATAGTGGTCGTCAACCTGGCTTACCGTCCCCGCGCTGAAAAGGAACTGACCTTGGCGGTTGCCTTCGGTGATTTCCACGATCTCGATTTCAGTGTTGGGATATCTCCAGCGGAACGGCTGCCTGCTTCCCGGTGACGCGGCCCTCGCCGCCTGGACCCTTTCCGCATCGGGGACGGTGTCGAAGGGCGGAAGCAGCATCCGGTCGAAGATCTCTTTCAACTGCAAGGCCGACTCGACCGCTACGTCTTCGCGATTCGCCTTTGGCACCTCGCTCAGGTCGAGGGTCGCTATCGCTCGCTTCATGAGGTTGCGAGCAACGATCTCTGCTTCCTCGGCCTCTTCCGCGGTCATCGTCGGCGGGTTGGCTTTCAAGCCGGCTTCTGCTTGCACGACAATCGCGTGTGCGCGGTTGATGCTGTCCAGGAAGCCGTCGAGGGTGGAGAGCGGGTTCGTGGCGTCGATCCGTTTCAAGCGATTCCGCAACCGCCTCTCATGAGCCACAGTCGTGTCGTTGGATTCGAGCCACGCCTCGTACAAGCTTTCGGTGGCGCCGCTTTTAGTTGGAAGGTGTTTCGCCTGCCGATAGGCCCTTTGCAGCTGCTCCACCGTTCCGGCTGAAAACAGAAACGCGCCTGCCCTCGGACCCTTCTCGAGCTGCCGTATCGTGATCCGGGTATTCGGAATCGTCCATTGCGTGATGCCCTGGTCGGCGACCTCTCGGTCGCCCGGAATCTCATCGTATGAAGGGAGCTCGACACGATCGAGCACGTCTTTCAGTAGCAAAAGTCGCTCGGTTCGAACGATCCATGAGTCCCCATGGGGAGTCGTGCTGAAGTCTAGCGTGGACACCATGCGTCTGTAGGCTTCAAAACCGCGCCGCGTCATGGCCGTCAGCCGGAATTCCTGGAACGCGCTTTGCGAGTCCAGCAGGAAGCTGCGCAAGGTGTCTTGCGGGCTCGAGGTGTCCGCCGGCCGTAGCGGGTCGGGAGGGCCGTCGGCGTTCTGCGCACGTACGAGCGTCCGTGGCGAGAGCAACAACCAGAGGGCCAAGACCAGGATCGCTGGGCGAGTACATCGACTCATGGACGCACCACTACCACGCTGTTTCCCGCCCCGCGAGTCAGGAGGGACTGGTTGGTCGCGTCAACGATTCGACACGGAGGCATCCCGCGTGCCGCTAGCCCGTTTCACAAAGACGGCCGCATGACCCAAGGCTCCGGCGTGGAAAACCCAGACGAACCGAACCGTTTGGCTCTGGCGCCTCGGCCGGCTTAGGTGCCAAATCGGCGCAGGCCCTACCTGTCGAACGGCCCAAAGAAGCTGGCAAGCATCCCCATAGGGAGGACAAACCCCATAGGGAGGACAAACCTCGCACCATCTCTGCGCCAGCCCTGTTGACAGGTCGCTACGTATCACATGGTATGTCGCGTTGGGCGCAAACCGGAAAGCGCGTTTATGCGGACTACGTGCTGGGCCGCGCTGAGCGGGCGAATAAGCCGTAGGCGTTGAGCGCGCCAACCACGGCCGAGCTCCGGACGAAGACCCGAAGCGAGGGCGGTGCAGTTTTGTTGGCAGACAAAACTCCACCTTGCCCTCCGGTGGCGAGTCACAATCTGACGCTGGTTGGCGCCGGTGAGTCACAAGCTGTCACTTTCGGTCACAACCGCGACACTTACTGGCGAGAATGACAAGAAGTGACACGAAGTGTCGCGGGTGCGCCAAGTAGTGTCGCGCGAGTGACAGCGAGTGCACCGCGAGCGACAAGTAGCGCCAGGTCGCGCCAAGAGATCAGCGGTCGGGAGAATCGAGCACGCTCAGCGTCGAGCGGCCGCCCAGCAATGGGCTCGCGCAACTTTTTGGGGGGCAAAACCGATAACAGGGTTTGGCAGTGGGGGATCAAACGGGCAACGGAGGCATCGAACGAGGAGAAGGAAGGCGCATGACTCCCCTTCCCCTCGAGCGCTATCGGGAGGTCTTGGGCGACAAGGCTCCGAAATCGGACGCCGAGCTCCGGAAGCTGCGAGAGGAGGTTTACCGGCTTGCGAGGGCCGTGGTACAGACGGTCATCGAGGAGCGGAAGCAGTGAAGCGATGACCCTTTGCGCCGTTGCATATGTCCGAGTTTCCACGGTCGCCCAGACCGAGGGTTATAGCTTGGGCGTGCAAACAGCCGACCTCGAACGGTACTGCGAACACAAAGGCTGGACGCTGAAGCGGCTCTTCGTCGAACCGGGGTCGAGCGCGAAGACCAGCCAACGTCCGGTCTTCGGAGAAATGCTCGAGTACTGCCGCAAGCATCGAGATCTGATCGACGTGGTGTTGGTCCACAAGATCGATCGCTTCATGCGCGACACCTACTACCACACCCAGACCCGAAACCTCTTGGCGGGGTATGGGATTGTGCTCCGGAGCGCGACGGAGCCGATCAGCGAAGACCCAAGCGGAAAGGCGCTCGAAGGAATGCTGTCCGTCTTCGCGCAGTTTGACAACGACGTGCGCTCGGGCCGCACCGTCGCCGGGATGAAGGCCGCGGTGGAAGCCGGGCGATGGTGTTGGAAGCCGCCTCGCGGATACGTGCGCGGAGAGAC
>JABDJF010000533.1 GCA_013002645.1 Myxococcales bacterium | reverse complement strand
GCGCTCACCAGGTCTTTGCCCATATTCACATACTGGCTACCCTGGCCAGGGAACAGGAATGCGATCTTGCCACTGGGCGGCCCAGAGCCACGATAGATGCCTTGACCCTCCAGCGCACCCCAGGCGCGCGGCGTGCCGGTATCCATCGCCTTGATGGCCTTTTCGAGCCGAGTTTTGAGCTCCGTCGCGTCGCCAAAGTCGACGAAGAGCCGCTCGTTGGCCGAGATCTCGGGCTCGACGGGCATGGCGGGTTCCGGAAGCCAACCGCGCTCGACCTTTTTGAGCGCTTCTTCCAGCTTGACGCGTAGCCCATCGACGGTCGACGATCCCAGAGGCAGGATGCCACGAAGCGGGACAGCTTTCTTCGAGCCAGCCGTCGGCGCGGGACCACCTGCGGCAGACGGTTCAGCAATTGCAGCACCCGCCACTTGCGTCCTCTCTCCGGCCAGCAGTTCTTCGTTGAATTCCTCCAGGACCACGTGGAAATTGGTCCCACCAAAACCGTATGCGCTCACCCCGCAACGGCGGGGCGTTCCGTTAGAACGCGTCCACTCCCGGGGTTCATGGTTCAACCGAAATGGCGTGCCGGAGAAATCGATCCCGGGGTTGCTCGGTTCTGCGTTGAGTGTTGGAGGCAGCACCTTGTGGTAGAGTGCCAGGGTGGCCTTCAGAAGCCCTGCCGCCCCCGCTGCCGCCTTTAGATGGCCGACGTTGCTCTTTACCGAGCCGAGAGCGATGCTTTGCGAAGGCGCACCGCCAAACACCTCCGTCAGGCTCTCGACCTCTACCACGTCGCCCACCTTCGTGCTGGTACCGTGCGCTTCGACCATGGTGGCCGTCGCCGGGTCCAGGCCGGCGTTCTCCCAGGCGCGGCTGACGGCCAGCCTCTGCCCAATCGGGTTGGGTGCCGTAATACCCTTCCCCTTGCCGTCACTCGATCCTCCCACACCGCGAATCACAGCATAGATCCTGTCGCCGTCCCGGACGGCGTCCCGAAGCCGCTTCAGCACGAATCCTGCGGCTCCTTCGCCCATTACGAATCCGTCTGCCCCCTTGCCGAACGGGCGTGTCCCGGTAGCGCTCAATGCGCCGATCTTGCAGAACTTTACGAAGCTCGAGGCGCCCATATTCCGGTCGATCCCACCGGTGACCGCGGCGTCGACCTTGTGATCGATCAGGAGTTCCATCGACGACTCGATCGCTGCAAAGCTAGACGCACAGGCCGCGTCGGTCGTGAAATTCGGTCCCCGAAGACTGAGCACGTTGGCCACTCGCCCCGATATGATGTTCGGTAGCTCACCGGGCATCGTGTCCTCGGTGATTGGCGGAATCATGTCGCCGATCCGCCTGTGCCACGCCTCGAGGATCTGCGCTCGCACCTCGGCGGGCAGGGCCGCAAACTCGGACACCGCCTCGAGTTCGGCCGCATACTCGGGGAAGTTGATGCGAAGGGAGCTGATGTAGTGAAGCTCACCGCCCATCGCTGCACCCATGATGGCCGAAGTCCGGTCGGTATCGATGGGCCGTTCCGGGTAGCCCGCATCGCTCAGCGCCTCCACCGATACCGTCACGGCCCAGTGCTGGCCTTCATCCATGGCGTTCGAAACGCGCGGAGGAATACGGAATCGTTTCCAGTCGAACTCAAAGCCGCGCACCCAGCCACCGATCTTCGAATACGTCTTGTCGGGAGCCTTCGGATCCGGATCGAAGAATAGATCGGGCGGCCAGCGCTCGGGATCTACGTCGGTGATGCTGTACCGTTTGCCGACTACGTTCTCCCAGAAAGCCGGTGCGTTCAGTGCGTCGGGAAGGATGGCTCCGACGCCAACGATGGCGATAGCCGAATCCGCGGGGTGTTTACTCATTTCTACAAGAGAATCGTGGTGGTCGTGGTGCAGATTCGCGCCCCTACGTGCTGGGGAACGCCTGGCATAACTTCTCGCGCGCGAAGTCCATGTCCGCGATCAGGCCGGCCTGGGACTCGTAGATCTCCGTCAGGCCGAGCGACCCGGCCAGATTCGGATCGGTCTGTCCGGCCCCGATCGTCCATTTGAGGCCCTCAGTGGCGATTTTCAGAGCTGCCTCGCGGGCGAATACGCGGGAAAGTGCCTGTCGCGTGGGTACGTCGAGATCGATGGCCTGAGTCGGCTTCTCGACAACGCGGTCCGCAAAAACCGCGGCTGTTTCTCCAAACGCAATCAGCTCGCCCAGCCTGAACAACACGTGCTGTTGTCGTGTCAGCCTGTCCAGCCTGGCACGTTCGAGCAACGCAGCAATCGCGCGGAGCGCCATCGCCGCGATTCCGGCGCCGTTGTCGGGCTCGGACCGGTGTCGATCCTCCATCCTGTCGGCCCAGTCCCGGTAGTACTGGCCATGGCTCTTGAGGTGCTCTTGCCAGCGGTCCCGCGCGATGGTCCACTCCAGGATCTCTGACGTGCCCTCGTAGATCGTTGTGATGCGCACGTCGCGCTTGATCTTCTCGACCATGTATTCGCGCGTGTAGCCGTATCCGCCCAGAGCCTGAATGGCGTCTTCGGCGGCGGAGTTTCCAAACTCGCTCGCCAGGTACTTGGCAACCGCGCCCTCCGTCTGAAGTCCCTCCTCGTCACCGTCGAGACGCTCGGCACACCACTCGATGTAGGTACGAACGGCCTCGAGTCGAGCCGCGTGTGGTACGAGCAGCTTGTGCGTGAAGCCCTGCTTTTCGCTCAGCGGAGCGCCGGCCTGGATGCGGTCCTGCGCGTACCGGATGGCGCGTCGCAAAGCTTCCCACCCGGCTCCGAGTCCGAAGGCACCAACCATCAGACGAGTCTTTC
>JABDJF010000673.1 GCA_013002645.1 Myxococcales bacterium | reverse complement strand
GTCTTCGTTTGCCCGCGCTCTACCTCGTCGATTGCAGCGGGCTGTACTTGCCGGAGCAGCGTCGGAGCTTCGCTGGCGCAACGGGCGCCGGCCACATCTTCAAAATGAACAGCCTTCTCTCCGCAGAAGGCGTACCACAGATTGCAGGCGTGTTCGGAGACTGCATCGCCGGCGGCGGCTACATGCCGATCATCAGCGATCGTGTGTACATGACCGAGCAAGCGTACATGGTCATCGCCGGCGCCGCTCTGATCAAAGGCGCCAAGAGCCAGCACATCACCTCACTCGACATCGGCGGACCCGAAGTGCACGTGCACCAGTCGGGCTGCGCCGACGAACGCGTCCCAGACGACGCCACTCTGATCGACTGTCTGCGGCGCGAAGTTGCGCGCCTTCCAAGCTCGGGCGCGGCGTTCTATCGAGGCGGCGTCGATTCGATGGAGCCGGCCCATTCACCC
This sequence comes from Myxococcales bacterium, assembly GCA_013002645.1. Lineage (GTDB taxonomy): Bacteria > Myxococcota_A > Polyangia > Polyangiales > Houyiibacteriaceae > SG8-38. The sequence goes on along the minus strand of JABDJF010000673.1, from coordinate 4,397 downwards.
GCGGAACTGCCGGGCTTGGTTCCGGTCGACCACCGTCAGGCCTACGACGCGACCGAAATCCTTGCACGGCTTTGCGATCAAAGCCTCTTCTGGGAGGTGTTGCCGTCGGTAGGTCAGGAAATGATCTGCGGCGTCGCCCGGGTCGGCGGTTTGTACGCCGGTTTCGTCCTCAACCGGCAGGGACTGATCGACGATCCCGAGGCCAGCGATGAGCAGCGCCCCGCGGGCATTCTCTATCGCCAAGGGATTGCCAAGATCAGCGCGTTCAGCAGGGCGTGCGACAGCGACGGCATTCCGCTCATATGGCTTCAGGACATCAGCGGCTTCGACATCGGCGCCGAGGCCGAGCGCCACGGGCTTCTCGCCTACGGCTCCAACCTCATTTACACGAACAGCACCAACGAGACCCCGATGTTCACGGTGCTGCTACGAAAAGCATCCGGGGCTGGCTACTACGCGATGGCGGGGCTCCCGTACGATCCCGTCGTGCAGCTCTCGACCCCCATCTCTCGACTCAGCGTCATGGAGGGTCGCACACTCGCGATTGCTTCGTACAACAGCAAGCTCGACGACGACTTCGAGATCGTCACGACCGACCCGGACGAGCGCGCAAAGATTGAAAAGCGCATGGCCGAGGTTGAAGCTCGAATCGAAGCAGACATGGATCCCTACGTGGCCGCGAGACAGATGGACACCGATGAGATCGTTCGTCTCGATGAGCTTCGAGATTGGCTGAAAGTCTTGGTGGAGATGAGTTATCAGGGGGTTGGCTACCGCCGAGTCAAGAACCCACGGATATGGAGCCTTCACGACCTCGATGTTCTGATGAACGGAGGGCGCGCTTGAGCGAGCGGGATTACGTTCTGCGAGCTCGCGCGGTCGACCAGGAGCGCAGCGAGCTCTTGTCGCCTAGCGTTGGGGTGTTTGCGCCGAGGGTTGTCGAGGGCGCGCCGCTGGTTTCGGGGCAGTCAATTGGGACGCTCGAGGTGCTCGGCGTACGGCGAGGTCTCGTCGTTCCCGCCGGTGTCGAGGGGCGAGTAGTCGATCGCATCGGTGGGGGCCGAACGCGCGTTCCGGTTCAGCATGGGGAACCCTTGCTTGCCATCTCGGCCATGTCGATGGCGCGCGTGAAGGAGGCTGATTCCTCCGAAACCGTTGATCGCGAAAATGCGCTTGCGTTCACGGCACCGATGAGTGGCCGCTTCTACGGCAGACCCTCTCCTTCCGAGGCGCCTTTCGTATCGGCGGGCGATATCGTGCAGCGCGGCCAAACGCTGGGGCTGCTCGAGGTGATGAAGACCTTCAACCGGCTGGTATACCAGGGCGACCACTTGCCGGATGCGGCGAAAGTAGAGAAGGTCGTCCCGAACGAGGGCGACGACGTGGTTCGGGGCGACGTCATTCTGGCGCTGCGGTCTTTGGTTGAGAGTTGAAGTGATCTCGAAGGTCTGCGTGAGTAGAGCGTGCCCCCTGCTGCTATTGCTCTTGCTGGGCTGTCAGTCGGAGGCAGCCGTGAGTGACGCCGGGGATGCGGTGGAGCTCAAGCGGTTCGTGTTCAAGCACGAGGGGATAGTCCGTGACGTCGGGGTGTTCGACCCCAGGGGACGAGCCGCGTCGAGGCTTCGCCCGCTGGTGCTCGTCTTGCACGGGGGGCTTGGCGACGACGACGACACGATTGCGTTGAGCTTCGGGAAGCTGAACCAGCTAGCGGTCGAGGACGGTTTCGTCGTCGTGTATCCCCAGGGGCTGGGCGGGCACTGGAATGACGGCCGCAATGTGCAGGCGTACGTTGCCCAACGAGAGCGCGTCAACGACGTGGGATTTCTCGCGACGCTAATCGAAGAGCTCGTCGAGAAGCGAAGCATAGACCCCGAGGCGGTGTTCGTCGTCGGCGTGTCCGACGGCGCGATGATGGCGCATCGCTTCGCATGTGAGCGCACGAAAAAGCTCCGGGCGTTCACCGCCGTGATCGGCGCAATGCCCTACAACGTGGCACGGAGGCGCGGACGCTGTGGCAAAGAGGCGCTCTCGGTTCTGATGATCAACGGCACCGAGGACCCGATCGTGCCCTCTGGCGGTGGAGCCGTGGAGTATGATGGGCAGAAGCTCGGCAAGGTGCTGTCCACGCAACGAACCTTTACGTTCTGGAAGCGCCAGGCCGCTTGCGGAAGCGAAGAGGTGTCGCTCATCCCTGACTTCGTTCCCCAGGACGGTACCCGCATCGAACGCACGAAAGCCACCGGATGCCTGGACGATGCCAAAGTCGAGCTCTTTGCGGTCCAAGGCGCCGGTCACACGTGGCCGTCGGGCTGGCAGTACCTGCCGGAGAGCCTGATCGGCGCGACCAGTCGCGACATCGATGCCTCGATCGCGGCCTGGCGTTTCTTTCAGAGCACGCTCTAGCCGCCGAGCTCATGGTGCTAAGCTGAGCGGATGGTGAAGCCCAAGCTTGGCGATCGGGCACTGTTTCCCCAACTCAAAGGGGTTGCATACCTCGCCCATGCGGCGATTTCTCCACTGTCCGCGCCGGTCTGCGAACGCATTCGAGAAGTGACCGACGACTATGCCTGCGGCGGGATGGCGGGCTTCGTACGCTGGGCGCCGCGGCTCGCGCAGGTCCGGCACGATTTCGCGTCGCTCATCGGGGCAAGTCCCGGTGAAATTGCGATCGTGGCCAACACCACCCAGGGCGTCATCGACGTCGCGTTCGGGCTGGCCTGGCGGAAGGGCGATCGAGTCGTCCTCTTCGATGGCGAGTTCCCGGCCAATGTGACGCCCTGGCAGCAGGCTGCCGAGGCGTTCGACTTGGAGCTTCGTTGGTTGTCGCTCGACGGCTTTCACCGCTCCGTCGATGAAGGCCTCGTCGCGCTCGAACGGGTCTTGCAGCGGGGTGTTCGTCTCGTCGCGGTGAGCGCCGTGCAGTACAAGACCGGGCTTCGAATGCCGCTCGCCGAGATGGCCGCGCTTTGCCACAAGTACGATGCGGAGATTTTCGTCGATGCGATTCAAGCGCTCGGGGCGACTCCGGTCGACGTGTCATGGGGAATCGACTACCTCAGCTCAGGTAGCCACAAGCATCTGATGGGTGCCGAGGGAACGGGCTTCTTGTACGTCGCCGAACGCTGCGCGGCGACGATCAAGCCGCGGCTCGCAGGTTGGCTCGGCCATGAGGATCCCGTTGCCTTCCTGGTGAGCGACGAGCCGCAGCTACGCTATGACAATCCGCTCAAGCGCAGCGCACGGGCGTTCGAAACCGGCACGAGCAACGTCATCGGGCTTGCCGCGATGGGCGCGTCGATCGAGCTGCTGGGCGAGCTCGGCGTACCTGCCATCCACCAACACATCGATGCGTACCTGCGATTGCTTGAATCGGGTCTCGTCGAGAGGGGCTTTCAAAGTCATCGGGCTCCGGCGCCCGCGCTTTGCTCCACGTTGCTCGGTGTGACCGTTCCGGCTGACGCCCGCCTATCCAAGCTCGCCGCAGCGCTTCGCGATCGCGGTGTCATCGTCAACACGCCGGACGGCCTGATGCGCCTCGCGCCCCATTGGCCGAACTCGCACGATGAAGTTCCGCGTGTCCTCGACGCCGTCGACGATGCGCTGGCCGAGCTTCGCGCTTGAGCCTAGGCTCGCCGGATGGCGCCCGAAAGCGATCGTAGTTTTTGGATTTTCAACGCACTGGTTTCCACCACGGCCGTCGGATTCCTCGGTTGGCTCCTGCTCGTCCGAGAAGCCGGCGGCGTCAACGCTGACCTAGGCTTCATGCCGGGCGTCAATGCTGCGCTCAACGCAACGTCGGCCACCCTGCTCGTTGCCGGGTTCATCGCGATTCGGAACGGCCGGCGCGAGATTCACAAGCGGCTGATGGTTTCGGCATTCGCCGCCTCCGCGGTCTTTCTCGTGGGATACGTCCTCTACCACTACGCACACGGCGATACGCCATACCAGGGTGAGGGTAACGTTCGGATCGTCTACTTCGCGATCTTGATCAGCCACGTACTTCTGTCGATCGTGATGCTTCCGATGATCCTGACGACGTTTTTTTTGGCAGCGCGAGCGCGCTTCGCTGCACACAAGCGACTGGCAAGGTGGACCCTGCCCATCTGGCTCTACGTCTCGGTCACCGGAGTCGTGATCTACTTCATGCTTCGCTGACGCTGACGCTGACGCTGACGCTGACACTGGCGCTGACACTGGCGCTGACACTGGCGCTGGCGCTGGCGCTGACACTGGCACTGCCGAGCATGTGGTGCAGGGTGGTTGATGGGCTTGGGACCTGGTCTGGTTTAGTTACACCGCCCGCCCGGAGGCCGTCGCCGACTGTTTGTCCCGCCCCACCGCCCCCACACGAGCGCCTACCCCCACCCGTAGCTCTAGTTCTACTCTCACGCGAGTGA
>JABDJF010000481.1 GCA_013002645.1 Myxococcales bacterium | reverse complement strand
AGGTGTACGGTCTCTATCGACAGCGGTTGGCCCGCCTCGTGAGCAATTGCAGCGCGAACTTCCATGCGTTTCTCCCTTTTCGCCTCAGGCACACCTCTCCGCAGCGTCGAACCGGCCCTTCATCTTTCCTAGCCACAGGCTCATCAGTGCAGGCTTTGGAAGGCCTAGCGAACGCAGCTCGTCCGCAATGGGGTGGGCGCCGAGCGCCATTTTCACGCCACCGATCCGGATACCGAGGTTTTCGGCGCTCGAGAGGAACGGCGTCCGATGCAGCGTCCCGTCTATGTAGCTGTAGGTGCAAAGCTGCTGCTCGGGGAAGTCGCGGTTTCCGCCCATCGGGAAACTAATCTTCAGCACGCTCTGCCCGCCCTGGTTCCAAACGCATCGGGCGCGGTCGCCGCTCGTGTCGAAATCGATTTCATCGACTGTCTTTGGAAACCCCCAAATCGTGCGGCCAGCCTCGCAGGTGAAGGACTGCGTCACCGGGAGATGAATGATGTGGGTCGGAAGGACCCCGCGAATCATGTCGATCGCCGAGCCGAGGAAGGGCATGCCTTTGCGATCACCACGCTTGCGAACGAAGAACGCGATCGAAACTTCGCTATAGTTGCCCAGGTCATTGTCGCGGTAGTCGACGCAGGCGATGCTGAGCAGGCCGCGGCCTGGAAGGACTTGGGCGATCTCGAGCTCGGGCCCGGGGAGCAGCGCCTGGGCCGCTCGCGCGCTGACGAGCCAGGTTGCGGTCGCCGAGCAAGCGTCTCGAACGACACACGGCATCGTCACGTTGCGGCCCTGAATCAAGTAATCGCCGGGGCGGCGCTCAAACGGCTCGGCTTTCATCGAGGCGGAGTATATGGAAGGCTCCCGCCCGCCGCCACGGAAAGCGCAACCCGATGACCGCCCAGAACCGCCGCCTTTCATTTCTCGACCGCTACTTGACGCTGTGGATCTTCGTTGCCATGGCCGCCGGCATTGGCCTCGGCTACCTGGTACCGGGGTTCGCCGACGGGCTCAACGCGATGAGCATCGGTACGACGTCGATCCCAATCGCGGTGGGATTGATTCTGATGATGTACCCGCCTCTCGCCAAGGTCCGGTACGAGGAGATGGGGCGCGTCTTCACCAACAAGAAGGTGTTGACGCTGTCACTGATTCAGAACTGGGTCATCGGCCCGGTGCTCATGTTCACCCTGGCGGTCACCTTGTTGCCCGACAAGCCGGAGTACATGGTCGGACTGATCATCATCGGCTTGGCGCGCTGCATCGCCATGGTCATCGTCTGGAATGATCTCGCGCTTGGCGATCGGGAGTTCGCCGCAGGATTGGTCGCTTTCAACTCCGTCTTTCAGATCCTGTTCTTCTCGGTCTACGCGTGGTTCTTCGTAACCTGGTTGCCGGCGCAACTCGGTCTCGAAGGCGTCGTCGTCGACATCACGATCGCGGAAATTGCCAAGAGCGTCGCCATCTACCTCGGCATCCCATTCGCCGCGGGATTCCTCACGCGAACAGGCCTCATCAAAGCCAGGGGCCGCGACTGGTACGAAGAATCGTTCGCGCCGCGCATCGGTCCGATCACGCTAATCGCCCTTCTCTTCACGATCGTCGTCATGTTCTCGCTCAAAGGAGACACGATCGTCGCGTTGCCGTTCGACGTCGTGCGCATCGCCATACCGCTCCTCATCTACTTCGTGGCCATGTTCTTCATTTCGTTCTGGCTTTCGAAGGCCGCAGGGGCCGACTATTCAGAGGCGACGACGCTGTCCTTCACGGCTGCCTCGAACAACTTCGAGCTCGCGATCGCCGTTGCCGTGGCCACCTTTGGCATTCATCACGGGGCTGCCTTTGCCGCCGTGATCGGGCCCCTGGTCGAGGTGCCGGTGATGATCGCCCTGGTCGGCGTCGCCCTCAGGATTCGAACGAAATACTTCGCGCCGCCCGCCGTGCTAGAAGCATAGCGGGATGAACGAGAGCCTAGAGAGAGTTGCCGTCGTCACCGGCGCGAGCCGCGGCGTCGGGAAGGGAATCGCCATCGCCCTTGGCGCGGCGGGCGCCACGGTGTACGTCAGTGGACGGAGCCACGACGGCGGCAAGGAGCATCCGCTTGGCGGGACGGTGCAGGCGACGGCTGCGGCGGTCACAGAGGCTGGCGGCCAAGGCATCGCCGTCACCTGCGACCACTCCGACGACGATCAGGTTCGCCATTTGTTCGAGCGCGTCGGCAACGAGCAAGGGCGACTCGATATGCTCGTCAACAACGCGACCGCCGTGCCGCGAGAGCTGGCCAAGCCCGGTCCGTTCTGGAAGAAATCGCTCGACATTTTGCGCATCCTCGACGTAGGGCAGCGCTCACACTACGTCGCCAGCTATTCTGCTGCTCCCATGCTCGTCCGCACGGGAGGCGCCCTGGTCGTGTTCACATCGAGCTACGGCGGGCGCTGTTACATGCACGGCCCGGCTTATGGTGCGGGCAAAGCAGGCGTCGACAAGATGGCGATGGACATGGCCGTCGACTTTCGCGATCACGACGTGGCCGCGATGAGCCTCTGGCTTGGCTTCGTTCGAACAGAGCGAAACGAGCCGCTTTTCCAGCATCCCGATGCCATGAAGGGCCCTTATGCGGCGTTTCTAGCCAACGCGGAGAGCCCCGAGCTAGTCGGCCGCGTCATCGAGGCACTGCATCGAGACGAGAAACGGATGGAGCGGTCGGGCCGCGTTCTCATCATTGCAGAGCTTGCACAGGAGTACGGGATCTCCGAGGCCGACGGACGGCAGCCAAAGTCGAACCGGGACGTTCTTGCTGCCCCGCCCGAACCCAGCGCCGTCGCCGTCCGCTAGACCACGCGCGCAAACACATAGAGCATCTCTGTCGCAATCTGCAGACAACGTGCATCATAGGCCAAGGCCTCGTTCGGTGTTCCGTCGGCAACTTTGGGATCCTCGAAGCGAATCGGGGCGCGAAGGGACGCGCCGTGGATCACGGGACAGGCCTCGTCCGCATTGGAGCAGGTCATGATGGCCGCAAAATCGCTCGCGGGATTGAGGGGGTCATCAAAGGTCTTCGAGAAGCATTCCATGACCGACCCGCTTTCATCGAACGTCACCCGATAGCGGGGGTTCTCGCCTCCCGGGTCCTCGATGACGAAGCCCGCCCGCTGCATCGAAGCGACCGCGCGCGGATTGAATGCGGTCGCTTCGGTGCCGCCAGAATGAGTCCGCACGCCACCGACGCAGAAGTGCGCCGCCGCCGCCGCGGCCCAGAGCTGCCCCATCTGGCTCCGTCTAGAGTTGTGCGTACAGATGAACGTGAGCTCGGCGACCTGTCCGGCCCGACGCTTGGTTGCGACGAACGCCGAGACTTCCCGTAGCGCGCGCTTCCGCTCGTCAGGAATCTCGTCGACCTGCAGCACAGCGCTGTTGATGTACTGTTTGAGTTCGGGGTGCATCGGGCAGTTCCAATCGATGACTCGTCCCTCGGCTGAGGGC
>JABDJF010000477.1 GCA_013002645.1 Myxococcales bacterium | reverse complement strand
GATATGAATGGAGGGGCTCGGAAAAATCCGCGATATGGGGCGGAGGCGACGCCGCGTGTGCCAATCCGCAAGTCAGCAACCACCGCGGATTGGCGCATGCGACGAGGCTCGGCTTGCGTGGCCTCAGGCTTCAAGCCCCTCCGGCCACCTTTGCAAGCCGGGCCGTTCGACGCAGCCCCGTGTCGCGGGTTTTTCCGAGCCCCGCTAGGCCCGCGGCTACTTCTTGAAGAACTTGCCGAGGAAGTTTGGGAGCTTGCCGTCCATGGACGGTGGCGGGGCGCTGCTTCGTCCTCTCGCGTGTCGCATCGTACCTATGCGAACTTCGCGGGCTGCCTCGAGGTTGTTCGGATCGAGCTTGGCGACTTTCATGAAGTGCTTCAGCGCTTTGTCGTGCTCGCCTTGCCTCTTCAAGAAATGGGCACGAACGAAATGGCCGTGCACATGGTCCGGGTTGATCTTGAAAGTGGTCCGCAGAAGGCTGCGAATTTCGTCCTCGGTCTCCTCGTCGTCCACTCCATCCCGCAACAGCAGGATCCATGCCTTCATCGCCGGATAGTCCGCTTCCTTGCGAACGACTCCCATCGCGGCGTCGCAGATGCTCAACGCTTCGTCATACCGCCTGCGCTTCACGAGCACGTCGACCTTCTGGAAGTTGATCGCCGCCTCGACCATGACGTTCAGCTTGCGTTCGGCTTCTGGCGTGCCTCCGCCCTGCATCACCGTCTTCTGATACTCCACGCGCTTCTTCGTGTCGGTCAGCGTGTCGTTGGCCACCGTAAACAGGTGGAAGATCTCCTCGACCCAGGGACGGAGCGCCGCAAGCTCGGACGGCAGGCGGTCCGGATGCCAGGTCTTGGCCAGAGTCATGTACTTCTTGCTGATCGCGCCGCTTTCGGACGATTCCTTCACCCCCAGCATCTCGAAGTAGTTCTGCCGGTCCATCATCGCGGTGACCCGAGAAATCTCGGCCCAGCGTTTCGTGAGCTCGGGACTCAGGCTCGGCGGAGGCTCCGAGGGCAGCGAACGTGGGGCGACGATTTCACCAGAAAGCGTGCGTGACGGCGGCAGGTTGCTCAGAGAAGCCGGCAAAACCGAATCGGCGCCGGGAAGTGCGGACTCTCGATCGTTTGGCGGTGTTGATGGACGGTCGTTCCTCGGCGTCGCGCCCGTGGGCTCCCTCATCGATGCGCCCGCACCGGTCGGCCTGGACACATGCGGCTTCGGAGGCGACTCCGCCCTTACGGCCCTGAGCTTCTGCTTCGACGCAGCTTCGTAGGGTTCCAGACAACCCGTGATTGCAAGCAGGTACAGCACCCGCTGCGCGACCTTCGGGTCGCCGAACTGCTCGATGAGCGTTCCCGCCGATGCTGGCTCCGCGCGCATCAGCTCGACGAACGCCACCTCGTTGGCCTGAAGCGCGAACCTCGCGAGGGGCGAGCCCGCTTTGACGCGGTGGGCTCCCTCGCCGAGCTTTCGAATCACCCGGACCACGGCGTCCTTTGGAACGTCCGTGCGCAGCGCATTGGCGATGAGCCCGAAGATGTCGACCGCGCCCCGGAGCGTGCCCTCGGTCTCGCCGACCAAGTCTGCTTCGTAGAATGCGTACGGGGCGTTTCGTCGGCTGAAGACGTGCAGCATGCCGTGTTCGAGATCGGAAGCCGGGTCGATGAAACGGCCGACCGCGGGGATGCCGGATCGGAACAGAACGCGGTCCTGTCCCGGTCGCTCGTCGTCGGGCCAGATCGCGAGGGTCCCAGAGAGCCCTTTCTTCTGAATGGACAGCAGTACGTGGCCTAGTGGAGTGGCACCCAAGGTACCCTCTGCCACTGGCTCTGGAACAGACGACGTCAAAGCTTCGTTCTCCAAAGAATTATCAGGGTGCCACACAGAGCGGGCCAGTGACACATCTCCGCGGACCCGATCCAGCCAAGAACTGGGAGTTTGCGCACATCATCGCATCTCACCTGATACTTTCATCAGTCCCCCATGGTCCAGCCGGTGCCCTCGGGCCCGTCCAGCAGCTCCACCCCGAGGGCCGAGAGCTCCTCCCGAATCCGGTCCGCTTCGCCGAAGTCTTTGGACTTTCTTGCTTCGGTCCGTTCCGCGATGCGCCGTTCGATGTGGGCGGCCTCCAAGCCGCACGCTTTGGCCCTTCGGTCACGGATTCGAAGAAGAATCACGTCCGCCGCCTCGGCGCCAAGCCCGAGCTCCGCTTCCAACGCGCGGAACCCGGCCTTGGCCTCCTCCACGGAGCTGCGGGGCGCCTTTCCCTTTTTCTTCATCGCCTCATCGCAGAGCTCGTTCACGGCCTTGAGGAACTCGGCCAGCTTGGCCAGCGCGATCGGCATGTTGAGATCATCGTCTAACGACTCGCGCAGCGCTTCGCTGAAGGCGGCAATCTCCGAGGGGCTCGGCGCCTCGCTGTCGACCACGCGCTTCAGCGGAAGCTCGGCCAGCCGCTGCTTCGTCTTGTAGAGATATGCCACTCGCCGCTCGGCTTCCTCGAACTGGGGAAATCCGGTCACGTTGCCGGCCTCGTCGAGATTCCAGTCGAGGTTGAGTGGAGCCCGGTAGTGGACCGTCATCATGAAGTAACGGATCGCCTCGGGCTCGACGCGATCAAAGAGAT
>JABDJF010000442.1 GCA_013002645.1 Myxococcales bacterium | reverse complement strand
GAAAGCAGACCTCCCTCGTTACCAAGCCCGTCGCGCCACTGAAACTGAACGCCCCCGGGCCGCACACCTCACCTGCGGCGTTGGCACAGCCAAACAACATGAGCGTCGTCACCGACAGCCCCAGGATCCACAAGAATATTCGCACAATAACCTCCGGTCCGACCCACACGGGGGTCAAAGGCAACGTGGGTCGCCGAGGTGCACTGAGGAATACGTAATTCTTTACTCGCTAGCCGATTGCAGGCGCAGCTTGTGCGTTCGATCGTGGGGTCGCAGCGGGGGCAGCCCTCGAATAACAGGCTTCACTCTTGGTCGAGAAACCCGAACGGGAGCCACTCACTGCGCTGCGTTTCTCGAGTCGTTGTTCCACGTAGACACTGACGCCCCGTAGAGCGACTCCGTCGCCACGGGGCTTCGCTGCCTCTACGAGGTCGCTCCTCGGGGGCACCTTGTCCCGTGGGCGATGCGCAGCATCGACTTTACGGGGTGACACTGGCACTGGCGCGCATGTGGTGGGGGGTGGTTGATGGGCTTGGGGCGTCGTCAGGTTTAGTTACACCGCCCGCTCTCCCCCACCCGTATTTCTAGTTCTACTCTCACGCGAGTGAGCAGCGTGCCTGGCGCGGCGGTCGCTGCGCTCCGCCTTGCCGGCGCTTCGCGCCGGGCTTCGCCGTTCCGGCTCGCGCTTCCGCCTGCTGTCTGATGGGGGGTGTTTCGGTTCCGCATTTCTACCCACCTGGATATGAATGGAGGGGCGCGGAAAAAAGGCGCGATGGGGGTCGGAGTCGACGTCGCAAGTGCCAATCTGCAAGACTGCAACGAGCCCAGATTGGCGCGCGCGCCGAGGCGAGGCTTGCCTGGTCCCCGCCCTCAAGCCCAACCGACCAGATTTGCAAGCCGAGCCGTTCGACGCAGGCCCGCGTCGCGCCTTTTTTCCGCGCCCCGTCTAGAGCTCGAAGTCCCCGTACTCCAAAATCTCCGCGACTCGATAGAGGAACCCATTGGCATGCACCCCGTCCACCACGCGGTGGTCGTAGGTCAGGGCCATGTGCATCACCGGGTGGATCGCCATCACGTCTTCGCCCTCGTGCTCGATCACCACGACTCGCTTCTTGATCGTACCGAGCCGAAGAATCGCAACGTTGGGTTGCGAGATGATCGCGCCGCCGACGAGGTTGCCTCGGCGCCCGGGGTTGGAGATGGTGAACGTCTTGCCGGCGAGATCGTTTGGCGTGAGGTTGCCGGAGCGCGCTCTCTCCGCAACATCGGCCACGGCGCGCGCGACGCCTCGAATCGTGAGGTCGTCGGTATTTCGAATCACGGGGACGACCAGGCCCTCGTCGGTGTCGACCGCAATGCCGATGTTGACCTCGGCCAGCTTGACGAATGCGTCATCGAGGACGCGCGAATTGATTTCCGGGAACTCCCGCAGTGCCCGGGCTGTCGCCGCGATCGCAAAAGCAAGATAGGTGAGGTTGACCCCGTCCTTCTTGAAATGCGCTTTGTGTTGATTTCGCAGCACAGCCGTCCGATGCAGGTCGCATTCGGCAAAGGTGACCACGTCTGGGGCGGTCTGCTTCGAGAAGACCATGTGGTCGGCGATGATTCGGCGGCGGCGTGTGAACGGAACGACCTCGTCGCCGGGCTTGGGAACATACGGCGGCAGGCGAAACGCTCCGGAGGGACCGCTCGCTCTCGAGGCGGCAGGCGCGCGTTGCGCCGCGGGGGGAGCCGCTGCTGGCGCTGGAGGCGGTGGCGGCGGAGTGGCCATCCGCGCTTCGCTAGGAGCGTTGCTGATCGCTGCCATCACGTCGTCATGCATGATGCGGCCGCTTGCACCAGACCCATGCACGGCGGAGAGGTCGACGTCCTGCTCTCGCGCGAGCTTACGGACCGAAGGCGAAGTCGGCGGCGCGGGACCGGGATCAGCAGCAGGCGCCTGGGGCTCGCTGTCGGACGCGGCGGACACACTCGCCTGCGCGCTCTCGTCGATCTCGCAAATCGGATCGCCAACCGCGACGATGTCGTCTTCGGCCGCGAGCAATTGTGTCACGACCCCGGCGACAGGCGATGGGAGCTCGCTGTCCGCTTTATCGGTGAGGATCTCGACGAGCGGCTGATCCTTGGCGACAGATTGCCCTGCGGAGACGAGCCATTTGCCGATGGTGCCTTCTACGACGCTCTCGCCGAGTTGCGGCATCGTCACTTTGGTAGCCATTGGAGCCGGACCATAGCCCAAAACAAAGGGTGCGCCATTGTTCGGACTAGTCTTGCCGCGCCGCTCGGAGTACAGTGCCGCGCATGTTGGATACGCTCAACAGGGACGAGAGGCTTCAGCTGATGAGGTTCGTGTGCTCGTTCGCCTGGGCGGACCTCGAGATCACCGAACGTGAACGTGAGTTCATCGTGAAAATGGTGATTCGACTCGACCTGGACGAAGAGGAGCAGCAGCAGGTCGCGCAGTGGCTCGAGGTTCCACCCCGCGCCGACGACCTCGACCCTGGGGACATCCCGAAAGAACACCGGAGACTGTTTCTAGACGCAGCAAAGGCCATGATTCTCTCCGACGGCTCCGTCGGAGACGAGGAAGCCGAGAACCTGGTCATCTTCGACCAACTGCTGCGCTAACCGCCGTACCAATAGTGGAGACATCATGGACATCGACACGAGCAAGTACATCGATCTGTTAATGGAGCATGGCCCCAAAGTCTTGGGCGTCCTGCTGGCGCTCTTTTTCGCATTCGTACTGGCGAGTTGGGCGGAGCGAGGCGTCCGTGCCTCGCTCGAGAAGCGCAACTTCGATGCCACCCTCACGCGCTTCTTCGCCAAGTTCGCGCGCTATCTGATTCTCGTTGGCGCCGTTCTCGGGTGCCTGGGGGTTTTTGGAATTCAAACGGCGAGCTTCGCCGCCGTGTTGGCCGCTGCCGGCTTCGCGGTCGGAATGGCTTTCCAGGGCACGCTCGGGAACTTTGCGGCGGGCATCATGCTGCTGGTGTTCCGGCCCTTCAAAGTCGGAGACTTCGTGGAAGTAAACGACGATACGGGCGTCTGCGAGCACATCGATCTATTCACCTGCGAGTTCCGCACACTCGACAACCGGAAGCTGATCATCCCCAATGGCGCGGTCTTCGGAAGCACGATCACCAATTACACCGGCTATGACGTGCGCCGCGTGGACGTAGATGTGGGTGCCGAATACTCGGCCAGCATCGATGCGACCCGAAAAGCCCTCGAGGCCTCGGCTGCAAACGTGCCCGGCATGGTTCATGATCCCGCCCCTCAAGTCTTCTTGAAGGGGCTTGGCGGCTCTTCCGTCGACTGGCAGGTCCGCGTCTGGTGCAAGACAGACGACTACTGGGACGTCTGGCAGGCGACGGTTCGGGCAGCCAAATTGTCGCTCGACCAGGCTGGCATCGGGATTCCGTTCCCTCAGCAGGACGTGCACCTCGACGAAGCTGTCATCAAGGCACTGTCGAACTAGCGGTTCAACCGGCCGGGCTCAGGCGCAGGGATCGAGGAGCTCCGAGACGGCCGGGCGCGCCGCAGCCAGGCTAGCGCCTAGCCCGACGACCTGCATCGGGTCGAGATCCGAGCGCGGCCGCTTGCCGAAGTACGATTCGATGTACTCGACGACACCCGGAAGGCGCGTGCTGCCGCCCGCCAAAAACACGGCTTGCATGTCGCGCGCTTTCAGGCTCGCCTGGGCGAGGACCTCGTCACAGATGCCGAACGTGGAGCGCACCAAATCCAGGGTGAGCTGTCGAACTTCCTCGCGCGTGATCGGAATGATACCGCAGCTCTCCGGAGCGGCCGGATCGACGCTCGGAATCGCGATGGCGGCCTGTTCCGATTCGCTGAGCTCACACTTTGCGAGCTCGCATGCGTTGACCAGGCGATCAAACGTCACGGCGTCATTGCTCAGGTCCCATCCGTCTCGTTCGAGTGTCCTGTCGGCCACATAG
>JABDJF010000431.1 GCA_013002645.1 Myxococcales bacterium | reverse complement strand
TCGAACTGGGGAAATCCGGTCACGTTGCCGGCCTCGTCGAGATTCCAGTCGAGGTTGAGTGGAGCCCGGTAGTGGACCGTCATCATGAAGTAACGGATCGCCTCGGGCTCGACGCGATCAAAGAGATCTCGCGCCGTGAAGAAGTTGCCGAGGCTCTTGCTCATCTTCTCCTTGTCGACTTCGACGAATCCGTTGTGCATCCAGCAACGCGAGAACGGTTTGCCGGTAGCGGCCTCGCTCTGGGCGATCTCGTTTTCATGATGCGGGAACACCAAGTCGAGCCCGCCCCCGTGTAGGTCCAGCGTGTCGCCGAGGTGCTTCATCGACATTGCCGAGCACTCGATGTGCCAGCCGGGACGACCGCGACCCCAGGGGCTTTCCCAACCCCAGGCATCGTCTTCGCTCTTTTTCCAAAGAGCAAAGTCCGCGGGATGCCGTTTGCGCGCGGTCTGTGCGTCGTCGAGCCGGTCGCTGGCGCCGACCTTCATTTTGCCGAGGTCGCGGTGGCTGAGCTTGCCGTACTCGGGGAACGACTCCACCGAGAAATAGACGTCGCCATCCGCCTGATACGCGTGATCCCCGTCGATGAGCCGTTGCACCAATGCAAAGATGTCTTCGAGGTGCGTGCTGACGCGTGGCTCGATGTCTGGGTCGAGGTTGCCGAGTCGATGCATGTCCTCCGCATAGGCCGCTGCGAAACGCGCTGCGAGCTCAGTCGGCTTCGTGCCGGTTTCTGCGGCACGCTTGAGGATCTTGTCGTCGACATCGGTGATGTTGCGAACGTATGTGACCTCGATGCCATCGCTGCGAAGGTGGCGAACCAGCACGTCGTAGACGACATAGCAACGAGCGTGGCCCAGGTGGGCGTAGTCGTAGACCGTGGGGCCGCAGACGTAGACACGGGCGTGGTTCGGGTCGGCGGGCTCGAAGGGCTCCTTTTGGCCCGTCAGGGTGTTGTACAGGCGGACGTTCATGATCGGCGAAGTCTGAGCACTTTCCGGCCCATAGGGCAAGGTTGCGCGGTTGACCCCGTTGTTACGCCCGCTAGAACGAGCAAATGCTCACGATTTTCGAGCAAGGCCAACCCGGCTACGAAGCCACTTTGGCGTCTTTGAGCCGACGCGGCGACGAAGATCTCGCCCGCGTCGAGCCAGACGTCCGCGCGATTCTCGATGCCGTCCGTGAACGGGGCGACGAGGCAGTACTGGAGTACACCGAACGCTTCGACCGCCGGCGGCCTGCCTCGCTCGTGCTGAAGCACGATGCTTGGGTGAAGGATGCGCGCGCGGTCGACCCAGCCATCCGCGAGGCCTTGGCCGCGGCAGGCGATCGGATTCGACGCTACCACGAGCATCAGCGGGACACGGGTTTCCGCTACGAAGAAGACGGCGTCGAGCTCGGTCAGCGCGTGAGGCCCGTCGCCGCGGCGGCCGTGTACGCGCCAGGTGGCAAAGCCCGCTATCCGTCCACGGTTTTGATGACCGCGATTCCAGCGACCGTTGCAGGGGTCGAACGAATCGTGCTGATCACGCCTAATCCGACTCCGGAGATCCTAGCGGCTGCGGAGGTTGCCGGCGTAACCGAGGTCGTCGACGCGGGCGGCGCGCAAGCCATCGCGGCGGTCGCATACGGCACCGAGTCGATTCCCCGCGTCGACAAGGTCGTCGGTCCGGGCAACATCTACGTCGCCTGCGCAAAGCGACTCGTATTCGGAGTCGTGGACATCGACTCGATCGCCGGCCCGAGTGAGATCCTGGTCGTAGCCGACGATGACGCGGATCCCGAGATCGTCGCCGCGGATCTCTTGTCGCAGGCAGAGCACGATGAGGCAGCCTATCCGCTTGCGGTCGTTCTCTCGCGCGCTCAGGCGGACGCGGTCGACGCCGCCCTCGAGCGTCAACTCGCAACGCTGCCGCGCAAAGCGATCGCCGAGCAGTCCGTGCGCAGCAACGGCTACTGCTTCATCGTCAATGACCTCGAAGAGGCGGGCCGAACGGCGACCGCGCTTGCAGCCGAACACTTGAGCCTCGCCGTTGCAGATTCCGAAGCGATGCTCGGAAGAATCGGGGCCGCCGGCGCCATCTTCCTCGGCTATCACACGCCGGAAGCGGCGGGGGACTACGCGGCCGGGCCGAGTCACGTGCTGCCGACGGGAGGTGCCGTCCGCTTCGCCTCCCCGCTGGGCGTCTATGATTTCGTCGTCAGGTCGTCACTCATTCGCTACTCTCAGGCCGCGATCACACGCCAAGCCGACCTCCTCGAGGGGCTTGCTCGGCTCGAAGGGTTGGAGGCGCACGCGCGCGCCGTGGCCCTCCGAAGATCGAAGTGACGGCGAGCCTTGCAGCCTCGTCGCTCGCCGAGTACCCATCGTGCGTGGGTCAAGCCGCGTTGGAAAAGCGACTCGCTCGCGAGATGGGGCAGTGTATTGCGGACTTCGGGCTCATTGCGCCCGGCGACCGCGTGATGGTCGCGATCAGCGGCGGCAAGGACAGCTATACCCTGCTGCACCTCTTGGAG
>JABDJF010000424.1 GCA_013002645.1 Myxococcales bacterium | reverse complement strand
GTGGCTTACGTTCGTTTTGCAAGCGTCTACCGGGACTTCCAGGGCGTCGACGAGTTCGTCGACGAGCTCGCAAAGCTCAAGGATTGACATGTGGTCGGACCTCGAACGCGCGATGATGCAGCGAGCGTTGGCCGAAGCGAAGCGCGGCTATCCGAGCCCGAACCCCCATGTCGGCGCGGTGATCGTTCACGGTGGAAAGATCATCTCCGTCGGTCATCACGAACGCGCGGGCGAAGCCCACGCGGAAGTCGATGCAATTCGAAACGCCGCTGCGTCGGTCGAAGGCGCGACGCTCTTCGTCACCTTGGAGCCATGCAATCATCGAGGCCGAACGGGGCCGTGTACGGAGGCGATTCTCGATGCCGGGCTTGCCCGCGTCGTGATCGGTTGCCTCGATCCGGCGCCCCACGTCGCCGGCGCCGTCGACCGTTTGAGGTCGGCGGGGGTCAAAGTCGACGTCGGCCTGATGGAACGGGAGTGCTCTCAGCTAGTCGCCGATTTCACCAAACACATCCGGACCGGCCTCCCGTTCGTGACGCTGAAAGCCGCCGTGACGCTCGACGGGAAGATCGCGACGCGCTCGGGGGACTCCAAGTGGATCACCGGAGAAGAAGCCCGCACCGAAGCGCATCGGATGCGGGATCAGAGCGACGCGATTTTGGTCGGAGTGGGGACCGTCTTGAGCGACGACCCGAAGCTCACCGTGCGGCGCGTCGAAGGCAGAGACCCCATTCGGGTCGTCCTCGATGCCGATCTCAGAACGCCGCCCGGCGCCGCGGTTCTGGAGCCAGGCCAGGGCTCGAACGCCGGGGTCGTCGTCTTTCACGCGGCCGACGCCGACCCGCCGCCTCCCAAACATTTCTCGGCGCAGGGCGTGGAGTTGGTCCCGGTGTCGCGGAATGAACGCGGCGTCAATCTGCAGGAAGTGCTTCAAGCGCTCGGCGAGCGTGGCCTGGTCCGGCTCTTGGTCGAGGGGGGCGCGCAGGTGCACGGGTCTTTCCTCGATCTCGGCCTAGCCGACCGTGCAGCCATCTTCGTCGCCCCTCGCATCGTGGGGGACGCCAGCGCGCTCTCCTTTGCCGCGGGCTCGGGCGCCGCATCGATCGAAGCGGCCTGGCGCCTGGTGCACACCGAATTCCGAGCGCTGGGACCGGACTGGTTGATTTCCGGCGACTTCGAAAGGATGCAATAGATGTTTACGGGATTGATAGAACAGCTCGGAACGATCGATCGAATCGAGCGACGCGAGGACGGGCTCAGCATCCGCATCCGATGCGCGCTCCATCCCTACCGGCTCGGGGAATCCATCGCGGTCAATGGCACGTGCCTCACCGTCAAGTCGTTCGACGAAACCCAGTTCGAAGCCGACGCCTCGCTCGAAACGATCGACAAGACCAATCTCGATAGCCTCGAGGAAGGCAACCGGGTTCACCTCGAACGCGCGCTCGCGCTGGGCGATCGCTTGGGTGGCCATATGGTCACCGGGCACGTCGATGGCGTTGGATCGATGATCGCGCGAACCCCCGAAGGGGACTACATTCGCGCCAGCTTCGAGGTGCCACGCCGACTTGCACCGTTCCTTGCGCCGAAGGGCTCGATCGCCGTCAACGGCGTCAGCCTCACGGTGAACACCGTCACAGGCACCCGCTTCGACGTCATGTTGGTGCCATACACGCTCGACGAGACGACCTTTGGTGAGATGGCAGACGGGGCTACGGTCAACCTCGAGGTCGACATCCTCGCCAAGTATGTCGCAAGCCTGATGGGTAAGCCCGGCGTGGACGCGCCCGAAGGCTGAGCATTTGCAGCGGTCCGCTGGAAGAGCGAGCCCTTTCGCGTCATGGTGGCGCCCATATGACGAGCGCGATCGAGCGGGTCGTGGCGGCATTGGATGACATCCGGAAGGGCAAAATGGTCATCCTTGTCGACGACGAGGACCGCGAAAACGAAGGCGACGTGTGCATGGCTGCCGAGATGGCGAGCCCGGATGCGATCAATTTCATGGCACGACACGCTCGAGGGTTGATTTGTCTCAGCCTGACCGAAGACCGAATCCGTCAGCTCGACCTACCGATGATGGTCGACGACAACCGCTCCTCTCGCTCGACGGCGTTTACGATTTCCATCGAGGCTCGCAAAGGAGTCACGACGGGCATCAGCGCGGGCGACCGTGCACACACGATTTTGACCGCGGTCGAAGACGACGCAGGGCCCGCGGACCTGGTGAGTCCTGGCCATGTGTTTCCGCTCAAGGCGGTCCCGGGCGGCGTGCTGCAACGCACCGGGCACACCGAGGGTTCGGTCGATCTCTCGCGCCTCGCTGGGTTGAAACCGGCCAGCGTCATCTGCGAGATCATGAAAGACGACGGGTCGATGGCTCGCTACCCAGATCTCCTCGCATTTGCCGAAGCGCACCAACTGCGACTCCTCACGATCGCCGATCTCATCCAATACCGTCTGGCCCGCGAACGGCTGGTTCAGCGGATTCGGCAGACACCGATAGAAATGCCGTCGGGGCAAATCTGGATCGCTTCGGTGTATCGAGTTCAGGTCGGCGACCAAGAGCAGTTCATGGCCCTGAGCTTCGGCGAGCTGACCACGGCCCCAACGCTGGCGCGCGTGCACCGCGGGAGCGTGCTTGGCGACGCATTCCAGGTCCGCATGGGCGACCGCGTTCACATCGCCGACTGCGTCGCCGCGATTGAACGCGAGGGCAACGGGGTGATTCTGTTCTTGCCAGGGCATCCGGACCCCGAAACCGATTTGGCCTTCTACCTCGACGAACCTCTCCCCCGATCCCCCGAGGAGCCCGGCGTCGTGCTTCGCGAGTACGGCTTCGGTGCACAGGTGCTCTCGGACATGGGGCTCGAGCAGCTGCGTCTACTCACCAACCGGCCGCGGCGAATCCCTAGCCTCGACGCCTTCGGACTCAATGTAGGCGAGCAACTTCTGGTCGCGCCGGGCGGCCAGCTCACGCTCGCGCCCGCGAAAAAGGCGGCAGCTTCCAAATGAGTAGGGACCGCAACCCGCCACTGCAAGAGGTTGCCGCGCCACGAGACGCGCGCTTTGCGATCGTCTGGTCTCGCTTCAACCGCACGGTCGTGAGCAAGCTCTTGGAGGGCGCCAAGCACTGCCTCTCGGAGCGTGGCGTGACCGACGAATCCGTCTATGTCGTCGAGGTGCCGGGCGCATGGGAGCTGCCGTACGCAGCGCAGCGACTTGCACAGAGTGAACGCTTCGACGCGGTCATCGCGCTCGGCGCGGTGATTCGGGGAGGCACACCGCACTTCGACTTCGTCTCGCAGGGCACGGCTCTTGGCCTCGGCCGGGTCTCACTCGACGCGGGGGTCCCCGTGATCTTCGGTCTGCTCACGACCGACGACGAAGCGCAAGCGTTCGAACGCGCTGGAGGCGCGCACGGAAACAAGGGCCGCGACGCAGCACTGACCGCGATCGAAATGGTCATTTTGGATCGAAAGCTTGCGGACGATGGGATCACGACGAAAAGGCCGTGAAGCGGCGCTGCGCATCCTTTATTTCATGGATGTGTCGAACGTGAGCGGGACACAGGCGATCCGGTCGTATTGGGGGCACCTCTCCAACGAGGACGCACCGACTGAAGACGTCGATTTCGCAAACCAGCTGGTCCGTGCGTACGCCAATCAGAAAGGCGAAGTCGACGAGATCATCCGTTCGTCGAGCCACCACTGGCGCATCGAGCGAATGCCAATCGTCGATCGAAACGTCCTCCGCGTCGCAATCGTGGAGCTTCGCGAGATGGGCGACATCCCGAAACGCGTGACGCTCAACGAGGCGGTCGAGCTCGCAAAGCGATTCGGCTCGGAGGGAAGCGGCGCCTTCGTCAATGGCGTTCTCGATCGCGTCGCGACGGAGCTGGGCAAGTCGTGATCGCCTACGATTTCATCTCCAATGCGCCATCGAGCTTGGACGAGCTCCAAACCGAAGTCATCGTCCTGCCTTTCTTCTCCGACGAGCGGCCGCTCCGGGGCACTGCCGGCCTCATCGACTGGCGCCTCTGTGGCTCGCTCTCGAGAAAGCTGATGGCGGGCTACTTACAGGGTACGTTCGGGGAAAAGGCTTTGGTCGCGAATCCGGGCAAGCTCAAAGCCGAACGTCTGCTGCTGATCGGTCTCGGTGAGAGCGCATCGTTCGACCAGAGCGTTGCTCGGAAGGCCTGCGCACTCATCGCCCAAGCCCTGCGGGAGGCCAAGGTCTCGACCGCCGCGCTGGCCTTGCCCGGACGGAGCCTCGGACTGGTGACCGCCCTCGAAGCCATGCAGGTTTGGCTTGCGGCAAGCCCCCTCGACAGCGAGCTCGAAGAGCTGAGCATCATCGAACGCGCCCAAGAGCATCGCGCCCTCGACTCCGTAATTGACGGACTACGGCGCCAGGCGGAGTCTCCGCTCGACTAGCAGGCTATCGCCGTGACGTACGACGCTTGGCCTTCTTCGCGGCGGTCTTGGCACGCTTCTTCGTGCCTCCCCGCTTCTTCGTGCCTCCCCGCTTCTTCGTCCCTCCCCGCTTCTTCGGGGCGCCACGCTTCTTGGGAGCAGCACGCCGCTTGGTCACCTTGCTCCGCCTCTTCGGTGCGGCCTTCTTCTTGGCGCTTCCGCGCTTCTTTGGTGCCGCACGCCTCTTGGTCACCTTGCTCCGCCTTTTTGGGGCCGCCTTTTTCCTCGTGCTTCCTCGCTTCTTCGCCGCAGCCTTTCTCTTGGTGCTTGGGCGCTTCTTCGTGGCGGCGCGCTTCTTGGTCGTGGCCCGCCTCTTGGACGCGGGACGCTTCTTCTTGGCCGCCGCCTTCTTCTTGGCGGCCATCTTCTTCTTGGCGGCCATCTTCTTCTTGGCCGCCGCCTTTTTCTTGGCGTCGGCCTTCTTCTTGGCTTCCGCCTTCTTACGCCTAATCGCGTCGGCCTTGGCCTTGGCTATCGCCTTCTTGCGAGCGAGCTCGGCTTTCTTTTCTGCCGCCGCCTTCTTCTTTTCCGCCGCGATTCGCCTGGCCTCTGCCTGCTTGAGCTTCAGCGCCTCGGCCTTCTTTTTGGCTTCCAGCTTCCTTTGCACGACTTCCGCCTGTTTGCGCGCCGCTTCGGCCTTCTTCTTGGCCTCCGCCTTCTTCCGGGCGGCCAGCTTTCGGGCCTGAGCCTGGGCTTGCGCGAGCTCCCGAAGGT
>JABDJF010000420.1 GCA_013002645.1 Myxococcales bacterium | reverse complement strand
TCGACCAAGCCTTCGGTGATCGAGCGGACTGCCACCTCATGAATCTCGTCGAGCGTCCTTCCGGGCTTGACCGCGTCGATACAGGACTTCTGCGCCCGCAAAACGATTTGATAGATCGCCTTCTGCTCAGAGGAGAATCTGCCGTTGACTGGAAAGGTGCGGGTGACGTCACTCGCGTAGTAGCCGTACTCGCAACCCGCGTCGACCAAGAGCAGCTCGCCGTCACTGAACCGCCGATTGCCCGCTCTGTAGTGCAGGATCGTCGCGTTGGGCCCCGAGCCGACGATGCTTTCGTAGGCAGGACGCTCACTCCCGTGCTTGCGAAAAACATGAAGGAGCTCCGCGTCGATTTCGTACTCGTGCATGCCTGGGCGCGCTATGCGCATCGCGCGCAGGTGAGCTTCCTTGGTGATCGCGGCCGCCTCGCGCATGGTAGCAACTTCTTCGCCGCTCTTCCGGAGCCGCATTTCGTGAAGGTGCACGGCGGAATCCACGATCGTTTCGGGCGCAGTCACACCGCGGCGACCCCCGCGGCGAAGATGGTTCAGGCATTCAAAGACGACCGCGTCCGCTTCGCGATTTTGCGCGATACGGTAGTGAAGGCGTTCGACGTTGCCAAGGTAATCCGGGAGTTTCTCGGCTAGCTCGTCAATCGAATAGGCGACGTCCGCGCCGAAGTCCGCGACTGCGCCCTCGACCCCGGCACGCGGGCCGTCCCAGATCTCGCGCTCGCGTTTCTTGGGGCGAACGAAGAGGACCACCTGATGCTCGTCGTGTTGGTTTGTCAGCAACAACAGGCTTCCCGGTTCGTCGAGCCCAGTTAGATAGTAGAGGTCGCTGTCCTGTCGATACGGGTGCCCGACGTCTTGGTTGCGGAGCGCGACTGGAGCCGATGGAAACAGCGCGACCCCGTCACCCATGGCTTCGAGAAGCTGCTTTCGGCGAGCTGCGAACTCCGACATCGCTCCAGCTTAGCAGCTAGCCCTGGGGCTGCATCTCGCCGCTCTTGTAGCGGCTCCAATAGCTCGTCAGTGCATCGCGAACTTTGCCGCTCAACAACACCGCACCGAGAATGTTCGGAAAGGACATGCCCAGGATCATCAGGTCCGAGAAGTCGATCACGTTTCCGAGCTTGAGGACCGATCCGAACACGATGAACGCGAGGAAAAGCACTTTGTAGAGCATCGAGAGCTGCGGGCCGAAAAGGAAGGTCCAGCAGCGCTCACCGTAGTAGCTCCACGAGATCATCGTCGAGAACGCGAAAAGGAACACCGCGAGGCTGAGGACCTTCGGAAACCAAGGAAGCACCGTCGCAAAGGCTTTGGAGGTCATGAGCACGCCTTCGTGTCCGCCGCCCTCGTACGCGCCCGTAATCACCACGACGAGGCCCGTCATCGTGCAGACCACGATCGTATCGATGAAAGGCTCGAGGAGAGCCACGATCCCTTCGCGTACCGGTTCGTCGGTCGCGGCGGCGGAGTGCGCGATCGACGCGGAACCGACGCCGGCTTCGTTTGAAAAGGCGGCGCGTCGAAAGCCGGTGACCAGGACACCGAGCGCTCCGCCAAAGCCCGCCTTGGGCGTGAAGGCCTCGCCCACGATCTTGCCGAACGCCGGCGCTACCTGGTCGAAGTTGGTGATGATGATGAAGAGTCCGGCGACCAGATAGATGCCGCACATCACCGGGACGATGAAGCCTGCGACCTGGCCGATCCGGCGTATGCCACCGATGATGACGACGCCGACCAGAAACGCGAGCATGACCCCGTAGGCCAGCGCGCCCCAGCCGCCCGCGAAAAACGGCAGCACATCGGCGACCTGTGCATAGCTCTGGTTCGCTTGGAACATGTTGCCGCCCCCAAAGCTCCCGCCAATGCACATCAGGGCGAACAGAATGGCGAGGAACCTCCCGAGTCGCGGAAGCCCCCGTTGGGCCAGGCCTGCCTGCAGGTACCGCATGGGGCCGCCGAGAATGTGCCCGTCCGCTCCGATTTCGCGATACATCTGGCCGAGGGTGCACTCGGTGAATTTCGACGACATGCCGAGGAAGCCCGCGACGATCATCCAAAAGATCGCGCCCGGCCCGCCCATTGCGACCGCCACGGCGACCCCCGCGATGTTGCCGAGGCCGACCGTCGCCGACAGCGCGGAGGAGAGCGCTTGGAAATGGGTGACCTCGCCCGGGTCGTCCGGATTGTCGTAGTGGCCGGTGGTCACCACCCAGGCGTGGCGAAACGCCCGGATGTTGATGAAGCCAAAGCGAAGCGTGAAGAACACGGCGCCGGCGATGAGCCAAAATACGATGAACGGGAGCTGTAGATCGTGTTCGGCGCCGTTGTCCCAGAAGATCAGGTCGAAAAAGAGAACCTGGGCAATCGGGCCGACGACATTGGCGCCGAACCACTCATCCACCGACTTGAGAACAGTGCCGATGCCGGACGCCTGGGCTGGTTCGGCTTCGGCGAGAGCGACGCCCGGCCACAGACACACGCAGAAGGCCGCGATCGTTCTCAGGCGTTTCCCCATTCCGGAGCCGAAACATCGCACAGAGAGGCCGATCTCTCCAGATTTGTTGAACCGAGAAAATTCGTGCCGCGATGGATTCTCGTTCTGGCGGCGCTGCGGTCTGCCCGGAAAACCGTCGCTCGACTCGGCCAGATCGGCCAATTGTCCTCGACCATGAGTCGAACTCAGCAGAACGAAAGCTCCAGCGGCTGATCCTTTGACTTGTATATGCCTGTCTTTATTGTGTTTTTGTTTAATAGTGTGATCTAGAATTCTAATTGTAAACCGACCAAGTCGTCTGTAGGCTGAAACAGTGGCCCAACTGCTGAGCACATCCGACGCGGCCCGTATCATCGGCGTGGGCACGACCAGCGTGAAAAGGTGGGCCGACACCGGCCTCTTGGACTGCGTGCGAACGGCAGGCGGGCATCGACGGTTCACACGCGATGCACTCGATCGCTTCGTCCGGCTGCAATCCCACGACGAGCCCGTGGCCACCGAGGTCGATCGCTGGCTCGACACGCTTTCCTCGGAAATGAGCCATGAGCTCGCCCTGGTGCGGGCGCGCAACCGCTTGGGTTCCTGGCGCCACGTCGTCGAAGAGCTCGACCCGGTCCTGGTCGAGGTCGGCCGCCGCTGGGCTGAGGGCGAGCTCAGCATCGCCGAAGAGCACATCCTCAGCGAACGCCTGGCGCGTGCGCTGGCGCGAATTTGCGAATCTCTTCCGCTGGCTCCAAACGCGCCGACCTGTCTTCTCGCCTGCGTCGAGTCGGAGTGTCACACCCTCGGGCTCTCGCTCGCCGAGCTTTGCCTTCGCGAGATGGGTTGGGCGACGCTCTGGCTCGGTGCGCGAACTCCGATCGAAGCGATCGCCGAGCGCGTGCGCGTCGATACTCGGATTCGACTGGTGGGTCTATCTGCAACGGAAGCCTGCTTCGATCCGGCTCTGCTTCGGAGGGTCGCTGCATCCGTCGGCGCGGTCTGCAGCGAGAGAAATGTCGAGCTGATCTTGGGAGGAAGAGGTCCGTGGCCCGATGCGCCGAGCTACGGAGATCGCCTTCCGGGGATGAACGGCTTTGCGGACTTGCAGAAGCGCCTTCGCGGAACGCGCGGGAGACGGGCAGCGCTGTAATCCCCATCTCGAACCCTTGAGAGGACGGACACTTTGACGACGAGCTCTTCCATCGCGAACGAAGCCGTAGCGGTCATTGGCCTCGGCTGTTGGTATCCAGATGCGCCGAACCCGGCGCGGCTGTGGGAGAACATCCTTTCGCGGCGAAGGGCGTTTCGACGCCTCCCCGAGCAACGTCTGCCATTGGACTCGTACTTCGATCCGGACAAACGTGCGCCAGACAAGACCTACGGGCGAAAAGCGGCCGTCATCGATGGCTTTGATTTCGACTGGGTGGGGCACCGGATTCCCCGAGGAACCTTCGAGGGCACCGACGTCTCGCATTGGCTTGCGCTCGAGGTGGCCCTTCAGGCCCTCAACGACGCGGGGTATGGCAGAGACACGCTGCCGAGAGACCGCACCGGCGTCATCGTCGGAAACACCTTGACCGGCGAGCAGAGCCGTTCGCTGAGCCTCCGGGTGCGCTGGCCCTTCGTGGAACGCGCGATTCGAGCGGCGGCGAACAGTGAGGGCTTCACCGCGGCTGCGACGGACACGCTCGTCGGCTCCACGCAGACGTATTTCAAGTCGGTGTTTCCGCCGGTCGACGAAGATACGCTTGCCGGCTCGTTGTCCAACACGATCGCGGGCCGCATTTGCAATTTCCTCGACCTTCAGGGGGGTGGCTACGTCGTCGATGGCGCCTGTGCATCATCGCTCCTCGCAGTGACGACTGCGGCCAATGTGCTGAGCAGTCGAGATCTCGACGTTGCCTTGGTTGGCGGCGTGGACATCAGCCTCGATCCGTTCGAGCTCGTGGGCTTTGCGAAGGTGGGAGCCCTGAGCCCAACGCAGATGCGGGTCTACGACCGCGCGGCGAACGGTTTCTTGCCTGGCGAAGGGTGCGGTTTCGTCGTGCTCAAGCGTCTCGAAGACGCGCGTGCGGATGGCGACTACGTGTACGCGACGCTGCGCGGATGGGGCGTTTCTTCGGACGGCGCCGGTGGCATTACCGCGCCGAGCGTGAAGGGCCAGTCCTTGGCGATTCAAAGAGCGTACAAGCGCGCTGGCTACTCGCCTGGGCTCTTGCACTTCGTCGAAGGCCACGGCACCGGGACCCCCGCCGGGGATCCGGTCGAGCTCAAGGCGATTGCAGCCGCGCTGCGTGCGTACGGCGTGCAAAGGCCTCGAAGCTGCGGGGTGACCTCATTCAAGTCCATCGTCGGGCACACGAAGGCCGCCGCGGGCGTGGGAGGCTTCATCAAAGCTGCCATTGCCGCGAATAGGCGTGTGATTCCGCCGACGGCGAACTGCACCGACCCCAGCGTGACCTTCGCGAAGGACGCCCGCGTTCTTTATCCATTGAGAGACGGGCGAGTCGAATCGCCTGAAGCGGTCGTTCGGGCCGGCGTTTCGGCGATGGGCTTCGGAGGTATCAACGCCCACGTGACGCTCGAGTCGGGAGACCCGCCCGCTTCGCGCCTGAACCCCTCGCTCGACGAGGAGGTCTTGTTGACGTCCGCACAAGAAAGCGAGATTTTCGTGATCTCGGCAAACGGACTGGACGCGCTGCAGCGTCGCGTTGAAGACGTCGTCACGCGCGGGGACGGCCTGAGCATCGGCGAGCTGGCCGACTTCGCGGCGGAGCTTTCCACCGAAGCAAAGCCCGGCGCGAAAGCCAGGGTCGCGATCGTCGCCAGCGATCCCGAGGAGCTCGAGGCAACCCTGGGCGACATCCGAGAGGCTCTGCGAAACGATCCTCCCGAACCGGGCACGGTACAGCGCTGCGCGTCGGCGAAAGGTCGGGCATGGATCGCGAACGCACCAGAGCGGCCGCGGGTCGGGTTCTTGTTTCCCGGCCAAGGCTCGCAGCAGCTTGCGATGGCTCGCCGCTTGGTCCGCCGATTCGACTGGGCAAAGCGTTTCGTCGAACAGGCCGACGGCTGGCTCGTAGCGATGGGCCTCGCGCCCGTCACCGAGCTCATCTACCCGCCGCTCGAACGCGCGCCGGACAACGCCCAAATCCTCGGCTGGCGCGAGACGCTTCGGCAAACTCAACATGCACAGCCGGCGATCTGCCTGGCCAGTGTCGTTTGGCTGAAATACCTGGCGCGCCTCGGCGTGTCTCCGGCCGCCGTCGCGGGCCACAGCTTGGGCGAGCTGAGCGCGCTCCATGCGGCGGGCGCGTTCGATGAGCGGACGCTGATCGAGCTTGCCGCGACCCGCGGTCAGTTGATGGCGGTCACCGACGTTTCTGGCGCCATGGCCAGCCTGGCCTGCGGCCGCCCCGAAGCCGATCGGCTGATTGGCGAAGCCGCGGGCTACTCCGCTATCGCGAATCTAAACGCGCCGAAGCAGACCGTGATTTCCGGTGATGTGGACGCGATCGAGCGCATCGTCGAGATGGCCAAGGCGCAGTCGATCGCAGCCGTCCGGCTACCGGTCTCCGGTGCATTTCATTCTGCGCATTTCCAGAAAGCGGCCGGCGCTCTTCGCGAGGCCGATGGCATTCCGGAAATATCCAATCCACTTCACACTGCGATGCTGAGCGCGATCGACGGCAAACCAATGCGCAGCGGAGTTCCGGTTCGAGATTACCTTTCCCGGCAGATGTGCATGGAGGTCGACTTCGTCAGCCTCGTGCGATCGATGACCGAACGCTGCGATCTTCTCCTCGAGGTGGGGCCGGGCCGCGTGTTGACCGGGCTCGTCAAGGGCACGGTCGGCGACGATCGCTTGCCCTGCTTTCCGCTCGAGTCCCGTCCCGGCAAGGACGAAGACCTCAATGTCGCACTGGCTGCGCTCTTTGCACACGGCCAGCGGCTTCGCTTGGATGCCTTGTACGACAGTCGCCTATGCCGGCCGTTCGTCCCCGCGTCGGAGCGACACTTCATCGAAAACCCATGCGAGCGGGCGTTCCCCGACGTAGCCGTGCCCGCGGCGCGAACGGTGACCTCAGAACCGCCGGAGCGCCTGTTCACGCTGATACCCCCGCCGCCGGAGCATGCGGCCGGAGAGTCCGTGCTTCCGCATCGTCAGGTGGCCGAGTCGCAGATGGTCACCAAACCCACCGCGCGTGGCGCGGTCCTCGCCGCGATTGGGTCCCAGACCGGTTTTCCCATCGAGAGCCTGACCCTCGACCTGCGACTGGTCGACGATCTCCATCTCGATTCGATCAAGACGGTCGAGCTCGTGTCGGACGTTGCCGATCAGCTCGGGATCACCGAGCCGTTCGACGCCGCGCAGTTTGCCGATGCCACGCTGGGCGAGCTCGTCGAGCGGATGGATCTGCTCGAAGCGAGTGCGCATTCCGCTGCACCCGCGGACTCGAACGCGGGGCAATCGGCAGCTGAAAACTTGAGTGAACGGGCGGCCCCCTGGGTTGCGAACTATGCGCTCGAATGGGAAGCGGAACC
>JABDJF010000406.1 GCA_013002645.1 Myxococcales bacterium | reverse complement strand
ATCTGACACAGAGCAGAGCGAACGGGCTCGGGCGGCGCGTCTCTGCAGAGGAAGCCTGTGACGCGCTCGAGCCTCACAAGGGAACGAGTTTCGACCCTGCAGTCGTCGATTGGTTGCGTCACATCGTCCTCGACGACGGGATCAACGCGCAAATCATGTCCGCGCGCCATCGCGTCCTCATCGTTGACCCGGACCCGGAAGAGACTTCGGTCCTCGAGGTGCAGTTCGCCGGTCAGGGGTACGACGTCAGTATCGAACGATCGATCAAAGGTGCGCTCAATTGTTTGAATACCGACGCGTACGACGTTGTAGTGAGCGAGGTGAACCTAGCGGACGGTCAGGGTTTCGAGCTTCTCGAGCTGATGCGCAAGAACGCCCACACCCAGGCACCGTTGATGTTCGTCACGTCGGACCGCGCTCAGTCTTCGGTCAATCGCGGGCTCGAGCTGGGAGCGGCAGATTATGTGGTGAAGCCGACGTCGGCCGCGGTGGTTGCGGCCAAGGCAGGTCGAATGATCGCGAACAGCCGGGCGCAGAAATCCGGCGGTCGTGGCGTCTCCGGCTCGCTCCAGGAAATGGCGCTCCCCGACTTGATTCAGATCATCGCCAATGGTCGAAAGAGTGGGAGCCTGAAGGTTCGCAACGGCGCGTCGCAGGGTGAGCTGATGTTCCAGGACGGCTCGATTCACGACGCGCGCTTCGGTGAGCTGTCAGGGGCTGAAGCCGTCTATGGAGTGCTTCGGCTCACGGAAGGCGATTTCACCTTGGAGCCCCAATCCGCTCCCGTGCCGGATGTCATTGGGATTCCGACGCACCATCTCTTGCTCGAAGCGATGCGTCGGCTCGACGAGGAACAGCGCTAGCACCGGTCAGGTGTTCAGCGCCGCACCAGTTTGAGCCAGGCACGCCGTGGGATATGCTGTCGAGGTGCGTCTGTGCCATCAGTGCGGCGCGTCGGTGGAGGATGCCGCGCGTTTTTGTTCTGCCTGCGGTGCGCTCTCTGATCAGCAAGAGGGCGCCGGCGGTCCCGACCCGCTCGTCGGCCGCATCGTTGGCGGTAGCTACCTTCTGCAAGAGGTCGTCGGTGTGGGAGGCATGGGCCGCGTCTACCAGGCCGAGCAATCGACGCTAGGTCGGACCGTCGCGGTGAAGGTCATCCACCCTCATCTCCTCGGCGACGAGCAAACCGTTGCGAGGTTCTACCAGGAAGCGCGTGCTTCGAGCCGCCTCAACCACCCGAACAGCGTCAGCATCATCGACTTCGGGCGGACCGACGATGGGATTCTCTATCTCGCCATGGAGTTCCTGAGCGGCAAGGACTTGGCGCTCGTGATGCACGAAGAGGGGCCGCTCGAGGTCGATCGAATCTGCAAGATCCTGATCAACACCCTCGACGCGCTCGGCGAAGCCCACGAGCTCGGCATCGTCCACCGAGATCTGAAGCCGGAGAACATCATCTTGCGTCCGCTTCGATCGGGGGATGACTTGGTCAAGGTCGTCGATTTCGGCCTTGCGACCATCGTCGGAAAAGAAAGCTCGATTACGAAACCTGGTTTGGTCTGCGGCACGCCGGACTACATGTCTCCCGAGCAGGGGCGGGGTGATGGTGTCGATGGGCGCGGCGATCTCTACGCGCTTGGTGTGGTGCTCTTCGAGCTCCTAGCAGGCCACCTGCCTTACATCGACGACACTCCCACCCGTGTCGTCTTGAGGCACATCAACGACCCGATCCCCGACCCACGAACGGCGAACCCACCGCGTGAAGTGCCGGATCGATTGGCGGACGTGACCATGAAGGCGCTTGCGAAAGACCCCAACGACCGCTTTCAAATCGCTCGAGACATGCAGCAGGCGCTGCGCGGCGCCCTCGAAGACACGCTGGTCCTCCGGGCCTCGCTCGTCCCCTGCCCGAGCTGTGGCGCCCCCACCTCGCCCGCCCAGAACTTCTGCGGCGAGTGCGGCGCTCGGCTTGCCGGGCCCGAACCGGCTCTGGGCAGCAATCGTTCCCTCCGCCCGTCGTTCTATCCAGCCCTGGGCTCGCAGAGGCTCTTCGTGGGGCGCGAGGATCAACTTCGCCAAATTCGAGAGCATCGTCATGCGGCCGCGCAAGGGGCGCATTGGGTTCACGTGTTTGGTGAACCGGGCGTGGGCAAGACGCGGTTCCTCACCGAGATCGCCGAGGTTGCTGCGGCCGAAGGTGACCTCGTGATCGGCGCTGGCGCGCATTCGACCGGTGCTCCGGTCCCGTACTCGGCAATTCGGACGATCTTGGCGGAGCTCCTCGAAGTCGATGATTCGGAACTGGCGAGGATGGCCCTCCGTGGCGATGAATTGGGGTCGGCGCTGGCGAGCGCGGGAGTTGACGAGGTGATGAATCCCGCGGGCCTCCTCGGCGGCGATGGCCGATCGAGGACGGGCGCTGTGGCGGAAGCATTGGCCTCCGCGGTGCGCAGCGCTCGGGCGCGGGCATCCAGTGGACGCGTGATGTTGATCGTCGATGACCTTTCATACTGCGATGGGCTCACCCAGCGCACCATTGTGGAGCTCTCGCGTGCGCTCGGGACAGAGCCAGTGCTCTTGGTCACTGCTGGTGACGACGATCGAGGGATCCTCGCGGATGAAGCGATTCATTTGCAGGGTCTCGACTCCGGGCAGGCCGAACAGTTCTTGGCGGGATCGTTCCATCTCCGCTTGGTATCGGGGCTCGACAAGCTCACCGAATCGGTGGGCGGTCAGGTTCTTCCTCTGCATTTGGAGCAGTTGGAGGCGCTTGGTGTGACCCCGGACGACGGGCCGTCGCCGCGCATGGCCGATGCAATCGCCCAACGCATCGAGCGTCTCGAAGTCGATGCCCAGCGCCTTCTCCAAGCCGCCGCGGTTCTCGGCCGAACCTGCGATCTGGACGCCCTGCGCCGTGTCTCGGAGAACGACGAGCTAGAGGGGCTCGACGAGCTCGCCGGAAACTCGCTCGTGCAACTCGATGGAGGCAGGGTGAGCATCGTCCATCCGTTCATCGCGGACCTCGTCGCTGCGTCGATTCCCGCCGAGGCCCGCCGCGCGCTTCACCGCCGCGCCTTCGAAGTCCTGAGCGAGCTCCGGGCGGCTGAAGAGGTGCGCGCCGTCCATGCGTACAGTGGTGTTGATCCGGTGACCAGCCTCGTCGTCCTCGAAAAGGCCGGCGATGCTTCGATGAGCCGCGGCGATCATCTCGGTGCGGTCTTGCAGTACCGGCGCGCGCTCGAGCTTGCTCGGCGCCAAACCTTGGAGAGTGGCGATACCGTCTACGACCGAGCGATCGCAACGTTCAGCAGAAAGCTCGGAGAAGCCCTTGCTCGATCGGGCGATGCCTCCGGTGCGGACGGCGTGCTTCGCGAGGCCCTCGATCTCACGGCGCCGAACAGCGCCGACCGCGCCAAGATGCTCTTGTCGCTCGGGCGCATTGCCGCGCGTCGGGACCGGCCTCGGGATGCCATGCGGCAGTATGGTCAGGCCCTCGAGCTGGTCGCCGGCGTCGAGCCGTCGATCGAATCGCATCTGCAAGTTGCCATCGGCCGCATTCGCCGTATCGAAGGCGACCCGCAGCATGCTGCCAACGCCTATCGGCGCGCGCTCGAGCTGTTCAGCGAAATCGGCGCGACTGGCGACACCATCTCGCGTGCCCGACTCGAGCTCGCCGATGCGCTGACCGCGGCGGGTGATCACGAAGGTGCCGCCCACGAGCTTGCGAATGTGGAGCGGGATGCGAGGGCGAACGGTGGTTCGAGCCTCGTCGCGCGCGCCGTCGGCATGCTCGGCTCGATCGACGAGCTGGCCGGCCGAGCGCGGGACGCCCAGACGCGATACGAGGAGGCCGCGACCTTGGCAGCAGAGGCGGGGGATGCGCCCGGCTATCGGCGCTGGCTTTCGGCCAGCAAAACGCTCCGGGCCAGCATCTAGCACTCTGCTATGCTCTGCCACATGCGGCGCTGCTGGTGGATCTGCGTTCTAATTCCTGCGTTTGGCTGCAACCAGCTAGGCGAATTCAGCACCGGCGAGGGGGAAGTCTACCGGGGCGACATCGTCGGCGTGAACGACCCGCTCAACTGTCCCGACGGGATTGACTGCTCATTCATTCGCAGAGGCTTTCCCTACGGCGTGACCCTCGAGCTCACTTTCGATCCTGAGCGGCAGTACGACGACCCAGGCACGATTTCGACCAGCGGCGAACCCTGTGGCCCCACGTTCTCGGGCACGCCGCTGCTTCCGATTCCTGCACTGGCACACGATCAGCTCGGACTTTACGAGTTTCCGGGGAGCGGCAGGCTTCGGAACTACATGTTCGTCGCGCGGCCCGATTCGGGCCCTCTTGCGGGACGGGACGTGATGGTGTTTCTATCGCTCCTCCGAGGCGGCACCATCGAGGTACGCTTGGTTGCCGGTCCCGGGC
>JABDJF010000661.1 GCA_013002645.1 Myxococcales bacterium | reverse complement strand
TCTTTGCCCTGCGCAGGCTCGTCGTTGGGATAGAGCACTTTGGTCAGCGTCTCCGAAGCGACCTTGCGTTCGACCGCGCCGTAGTAGTCGCCCACATTGAAGCTCCCGAAGTCGAACGTCTCGGCGGCCTCCGCGGCCCAGAGGCGGAGCATGTTCATGTTGTTCACCTTGTAGCCGGGAATCGGGGTGGCGTAGGCAACGCCCTTGACCACGCTGTCTGGACGCCAGCGGGCTCGGTAACGACCGTTCTCATCGGTATAGGTTTCGGTATGACCGCCAAAGCCTACCGGATAGCTGTACTCCGGCCGAACGACTTCCCATGGGTTGCCCTGCCGCAGCCACTTGTCGGTGCGTTCGATCTGCCAGCCGTCGTGGATCCGCTGCTCGAAGATGCCGAACTCGTATCTCAAGCCGTAACCCACCGCCGGGATCTGCAAGGTCGACAGCGAGTCCATGAAGCAGGCGGCTAGACGGCCCAGGCCGCCGTTGCCGAGACCCGGCTCGCGTTCCTCCTCGATGAGCTCTTCGAGGTTCTGCCCGAGCGATTCAACCGCCTCCGCAACCTGGCTCCGAATGCCGAGGTTCAAGAGTGCGTTTCCCAGCGACGGCCCCAGTAGATACTCAGCCGACAGGTAACAGACCACACGGGTCGGATGAGCCAACAGCGATCTCGCGGTGCTAAGCCAACGCTGCATGAGCCGGTCTCGCACGGTGTAGGCAACCGCCAGATAGTAATCCGACCGGGTTGCCAGCGCGGGGACGTTGCCGCAGCGATAGAAAAGGTTTTCCTGAATCGCCCGGCGCAGCGTGTCGACGCCGACTCCGGTCCTGTCGTCATCGACGAGCGCAGGTTTTTGCGACGGCGAGTCGTTCGCGTTCATTTCCGAATCCTCCAGCAATCGGCCCAGCGGGTTGGGGCCTCCGAGTGTCGGCTCTCGCCCCAAGGATCGCAAGGGGGTCCTCGCGCGGCGACTTCAAACCGCTAAAGCCGGCCCGTTGCCTCCGCTAACGCTCGCAGCCGAATGGCCAACCCCTGACCGAGCTGACCTCGTTCCAGCCTCCACGTCCAGTTGCCGCTCGTGGTTCCAGGACGATTCATCCGGTGCCGTTCGTCGAGGCGCAGCAGGTCTTGTATCGGGATGATCACCGTGTCAGCAGGAGAGGCAAGCAGCGTCCGAACCGCCGCATCGACGACGTCGAGGTCGCGGCTTGTGCCGAAGTAGCTCTGGACGCGCTGAAGGTCCGCCCTGGCGCTCGCATCATTCGATTGCGCACGGTGTTGGAGGTCCCGATACCAGCCAAGCATCGTGTTGCTGTCATGGGTCCCCGTGAATGCCACGCTCTTGCGGGGGTACTCGTCTGGGTGATGCACCCGGTTTCCGGAGTCGCCCCCAAAGGCGAACTGCAGCACTTTCATTCCTGGGAGGCCATAGCTGTCGCGTAGGTCCCACACCTCCTGGCTGACCGCTCCGAGGTCTTCTGCGACCAAGGGCAGCTCACCATGCTCTCGTCTGAGCTCATCGAAGAACGCGTGCCCAGGAGCGTCGATCCACTGCCCCCCCATGGCGGTCTCGGACTCGCTCGGGATGCGCCAGTACCGCGCGAATCCGATGAAGTGATCGAGCCGCAGCAGATCAAATAGCTCCAATTGGCGTCGCAGCCGCGATTTCCACCATGCAAAGCCGGTGCGCTCGTGATGCGCCCAGTCGTAGAGAGCGTTTCCCCAACGCTGGCCGTCTGCGGCGAATGCGTCAGGCGGGGCGCCCGCAACGAAACTCGGGTACCCCCTCTCGTCGAGAAGAAACGCCTCGCGGTGCGCCCAGACGTCCGCGCTTTGATGGGAGACGAACATCGGCACGTCGCCGAAGATCCCCACTCGCCGATCCTTGCAGTGTCTTCGAAGCGACCGCCACTGTCGGTCGAAGAGAAACTGCTCGAACGCGTGATACTCGATGTCGCCCGCAAGCTCGCCGCGCACCGCAGCGAGGACCGATGGCTGCCGCTGCGCGATGTCTTGGGGCCAGGTCGTCCAATCGGCCGTCCCGTAGCGGGATCGGAGGGTGATGAACATGCAGTAGTCGTCGAGCCAGACTCGCTCACGATCTCGAAACTCCGCGAGCGACCTCCGCATCTCCCGTGACCCTCGCGCCTCGAACCTCCGATACGCCTCCAGCCGCTGTTTCGAGCGAATGGGCTTTGATTCGATGAAGTTGGCCTTTGCTGCTTTCGAGCCGCTGGGGAGGCCTCGTAGCGCCCGTCCGTCCAGCAATCCGTCTTCTACCAGTGATTCCAGTGAAATCATCAGCGGCTCGCAGGCGAACGCCGAGATGCTGGAGTAGGGCGATTCGGATTCACCGATCGGGTTGAGCGGGAGCGTCTGCCACCAGCCCTGGCCGGCTTCCTCCAAGAAATCCACGAACTCGTACGCAGACGGCCCGAGGTCGCCGGTGTACGCGCCACCCGGAAGCGAGGTGATGTGCAAAAGAACTCCGCTGCGCCTCGGAAGGTCCACCGTCACCTCGGAACGCGCTCAGCGACCAAAACCACCGTCGAGTACGGTTGCACGACGTGATCACTCCCGATGACGATCTCCGCCTCATCCGGGTGGGCGAAATCGTGAGGCGACGGCCGGTATGTGTCGATCAGGCGTCGCCACCGACGTGGTTGACCGTCGCCTAGGGTAGGGAGCTGGAAGGTCAAAGGCTCCGAGTAGGCGTTGAACATGAAGTGCCAACCGTACTGAAAAACATCGGCCGAAAAGGCCAGGCTTCGCGAGTGCCGCGCGAGGTCGGGTTGGTTGAGCTTGACGCCGTGCCAGTGCACTGGAACCGCATGCAACAGGGCCGACAGGCTCAACCCCGGCACTTCGAAGGCCACGCTAAGTCGCAGGTGGATCAGCTCCTTTACGAAACGACGAAGACCGGCGTGTTTGTCGAGGAGGCTCCAATCGAACCAGGTGAGCTCGCTGTCGTGACAGTAAGGGTTGTTGTTGCCGTGCTGGGTTCGGCGCGCTTCATCGCCCATGACCAACATGGGGACACCTAGCGATAGGAGGTTCGTGGTGAAGAAGTTCTTGATTTGCCGGTTGCGGAGTTCCTCTATCGCCGGATCGTCGGTCGGTCCTTCGACACCGCAGTTCCAACTCAGGTTGTAGTCCGAGCCATCTCGGTTCTCTTCTTGGTTCGCCCAATTGTGCTTTTCGTCGTACGAGACGAGATCGTTGAGGGTGAATCCGTCGTGGCAGGTCACGAAGTTGATGCTCTGCTCGGGCTCGCGCCCCTGCCCCCCGTAGATGTCGGGGCTCGCCAGGAACCGCGCCGCAAGCTTTTCCACGTGCCCTTCGTCGCCGCGGAAGAATCCGCGAACGTCGTCACGGAACCTGCCGTTCCATTCCTTCCAGTGGTCGCCGAAGAAACTGCCGACCTGGTAGAGGCCGGAGGCATCCCATGCCTCTGCGATGAGCTTGGTCCCACTGAGAGCTGGATCGGTTTCGATGTCCCAGAGCACCGGCGGATTGGCCACCACCTCACCTACGGTGTTGCGCGACAAGATGGACGCAAGGTCGAAACGGAAACCATCCACGTGCATTTCCGTCACCCAATGGCGCAAGCTGTCGAGAATCAGGCGACGCACGACCGCGTGGTTGGCGTTGAGGGTATTGCCAGTGCCGCTGTAGTTCGCGTAACGCGATCGGTTCCTTGGTTCGAGGGCGTAATAGGTGCTGTTGTCGAGGCCCTTGAAC
>JABDJF010000389.1 GCA_013002645.1 Myxococcales bacterium | reverse complement strand
GGGGCGGATGGACCTCTACAGCGCGGCCAAGCGGCTCAACCGGCCTTTCGTCTTCACCGACGAACAATCCACGCGGGCTTTGACGATTGCGGACCATGGATTGATTGGCGACGGGTTCTCTGCCGCGCTCGTCCGGGCGGACGGCGCGATTGACTGGCTCTGCTTGCCGCGTTTCGACAGCCCAAGCGTCTTCGCGGCACTGCTCGACGAGAACAACGGCGGCTCCACCTCGGTCAGCCCGGTCGACTATCCCTTCGAGAGCCTTCAGCGCTACGACCCTGGCACCAACGTCCTCGAGACGCTGTTCCAGATCGAGGGCCGCGGGACCCTTCGACTCACCGACTACATGCCCTGGACCGACGACCCGCGGTCCGCAATGCACGAGGTCCACCGGCGTGTGCAATGCGTGGAGGGCGAGGCGGTCGTCAGAGTCATCTTCGACCCGCGTTTCGACTACGGTCGCGTCAGCACCACGTTCGAGATCGATGGGCGCTCCGCGCTGGCCAAAGGCGCAACCGGAGAGCGTCTCCTAGCCGTTCTCGGTGGCGTCGGGCAGTGGGAGCAGCGGCTCGAAGGCGGGGTGGAGGCCGTATTTCGACTCAGGGCCGGGGAGCGAGGGTGGATCGTCATCAGCTGGAACGCCGCGGAATCGGAGTCGATCCTGGCGTATCGCCCGTTCGATGCGCTACGCAAGACTCGGAGCCGCTGGCGTGACTGGGCGCAATCGCTCGAGTACGATGGCCCTTGGCGACACCACGTGATTCGATCGGCGCTTCTCTTGAAGCTGCTCATGTATGCGCCGACGGGGGGGATGGTCGCTGCGCCAACGACCTCGATTCCCGAATGGATCGGCGGTGTTCGCAATTGGGACTATCGGTACACCTGGACACGCGACACGGCCATGGCGGTTCGCGCAGCCAATTTGCTCGGCTGCAGGCGAGAGGCCCGCGAATTTTTCCACTTCGTCCGGGATACCCTCGAACGCGATCGGGAGCTTCACATCATGTACGCGGTCGATGGCGGCCGAGTTCCTGACGAAACGACACTGGAGCACTTCGCGGGATATCGCGGCTCGAAGCCCGTGCGCATCGGCAACGGCGCGCGCGACCAGCTTCAGCTCGACACGGCCGGCGCGCTCATGGACGCTGCCTACATGTACGAACGGGGCGGCGGCTCACTCACGGCGCGCGGGTGGCGGCGGCTTCGCGGCGTGGTCGCGAACGTGGCCGCCATGTGGGCCGAGCCAGACCATGGCATCTGGGAGCCGCGCGCCGGGAAGCGGCACAATGTGCACTCGAAGCTCATGAGCTGGCTTGCGCTTCGGCGCGGGGCCGAGCTTGCGCCGTTGTTTGGTGAACAGTCCCTGCAGGCGCGGTGGCAGCAAGTCGCCGATGGGCTCCACGCCGAGCTCTGCGCGCGGGGCCTGGACAAAACTGGAAAGCGGT
This sequence comes from Myxococcales bacterium, assembly GCA_013002645.1. Lineage (GTDB taxonomy): Bacteria > Myxococcota_A > Polyangia > Polyangiales > Houyiibacteriaceae > SG8-38. The sequence goes on along the minus strand of JABDJF010000389.1, from coordinate 2,399 downwards.
TCGTTGCCGCCTACGGCCACGAGCACCCCGACGCGTCCTTGCTGCTCTTGCCGATTCATGGCTTCCTGCCGCCGAGCGACGAGCGAATCCTCCGCACGGTCGAGTGGATTCAGGACAGCTTGGGAGCGGGGCCGTACCTGTACCGCTATCGCACCGACGACGGCGTCGGCGGGGAAGAAGGCGCATTCGCGCTTTGCGGCTTCTGGTTGGCTGAGGTCTTGGCGATGGCAGGCCGCATAGACGAAGCGCAGCGGGTTTTCGTTGCGCATGCGGAGGCCTCGAACCACTTGGGTCTGCTCGCCGAGCAGATCGAGCCCGGAGCTCGGACGCTCCTCGGGAACTTCCCACAGGCTTTCAGTCACCTAGGCCTCATCAACGCGGCGGCCAGGATCGACTTGGCCCTCCGGCTGCGGGATGAAGGCTCCGCTCGCGTACCCGAGATCGAGATCGGTCGCTAGGTGGGGAGCATGCCGAGTGCAGATGACGTGAAGCTTCGACGCAACGTGGCGCTGCGGTTTGCCTCCTATGTGACCTGCCTCGGCCTGCTGACAGGTCTCGGCCTTTTCTTCTACGCGGGTATGCGCGACGCTGCGTCTTGGGGCGCGTTCGTTCTGGCGACCGTAGCCGTCCTGGTGGGGCTGGTCTGGTTCGTCGGCTCGACGCTCCGCTCTTCTTCCAAGAATCGGCATCCAAGGGCAGCCGCCGACTCCCATTCCGCCGCCGCCGAGCCTGCCGTGAACGCAGCAGCCGGGGCTAAAGACATGTCCGGGGACGACGACGTCGACTACTTGACCGCGCTCCGCCACGAGTTCCGCACGCCGCTCAACGCGGTCCTTGGTTTCTCCGATGTTCTTCTGAGCGGCATCGACGGTGAAGTGAACGAGTCGCAGCGCGAGGATTTGGAGATCATTCGTGCCTCCGGGATTCGACTGAAACTGCTGGTCGACAGCGCTCTCGATCTGTCGCACCTCGCTGACGACCATCTTTCGTTGAACGCCGACCGCATCGACGTTCGGGAGCTCGTGGCCCGCGTCGCAGCCGAGGCAGGACAGCTCTGGTCGAACAAGCGAAGCGCAAACTGCATCCTGCCGGAAGAGCCGTGCATCACCCGCGCGGACGAAAGCCGCCTTCGCCGCTGCATTCTCGTGCTCGCGGACTTCCTTGCGACGGATCATCGAGATGCCGACATCGAGCTGAGTCTGGCTCGCTCAGGGGCCCATCTGGCGATAGAAATCACGGCCGGCGCCTCGGATCAGCTCTCGTTTGACGCGCTTCCGACCACCGCGGAGGTTCTCGCGTCGGAAGAAGCCTCGGAGATCCGTCGCTGGCCGGTCGCCGTCACGGCCGAGGTCATCTCGCGCCACGAAGGTTCGCTCTACCATGGCAATGCGCCGTCCCGGTTCTTGGTTCGACTCCCCGTGCAGGGTGCAACGTGAACAGCGAACCAGCCATTTCGGTCTCTAAGCTTCGTTGGGGCATCGCGGCCGTCTCGGTCTTCTTTCCCGTCGCCTGGCTGTCGTTGGCCGGTGAGGACGGCTACCCAGCTGCCTTTGTCGTCTTGGGGGGGTGCCTGATTCTCGGGGTAGGCGTGCAGCGTTCGGTCGGGCGGCTGCTGCGCGGTCGGCGGCGGTCACGACCCGTCGCGCCCGCCATGCCTTCGATGCTCGAAACGATCGAGACGCACTCGGCGAAGCCGGAGCTCCCCGCGCATCGACGCGCCCGCTTCTTCGGGGCGCTCGGTCACGAGCTTCGCAATCCGCTCAATTCCGTGACGGGGTTTTCCGACATGCTGCTCGGCGGCGTCGATGGAGAGCTCAATGCCGAGCAGGTGAGCAGCGTCCGCACCATCCGCGCCAGTGCGGAGCGGCTTCTTCGGTTGGTTTCGACCGTGGTCGACCAATCGAAGATCGAGGCAGGCACGCTTCGCTTGCAGCAGCAGTGGGTGGTGCCCGACGAGCTGATCACCGAGTCGATCGGGTTCGCGCGGTCTCGGGCCGAGGGCATTTCGGTGATCGGCGGGGTCGCCGATGGGCTTCCCCGGGTGTTCGTAGACCGGCATCGAACCGTCCACGCGCTCGTCAGTCTCGCGGTGCTGGTCATCCGTTCGTCGGGGACCGACATCGTCATGCGTGTTGCGCCGCCGCGACGCGACCAGGTCGGCAAAGGCTTCGTCCAATTCGACCTGATGGCGACGCTCAAGGATTCGTCCGCCGATACGCTGGCGATCGTCGAACGACTCGAAACGCCGCTATCACGCTCGGATGCGCTCGGCTTGGAGGTCGCAGTCGCGCGAAGCGTGATCGAAGCCCAAGGTGGGCGCATCTGGACCGAAGCGGGCACAGCCGGCAGCCTTCGCGTCTGCATGACGCTGCCGACGTCGACGCACTAGGTCTGGTCGG
>JABDJF010000358.1 GCA_013002645.1 Myxococcales bacterium | reverse complement strand
CGAAACCGAGACCTGCCCCGGTTCCAGGGCTTGCAACCCCCAAACCGAGGAATGCACCGACGTTCGAGTCGGCCGATTAGACGTCTGCGAAGAATGCGTCTCTGACAGCCAGTGCGGCGAAGACCGGCAAGAGTCCGACGCGCACCGCTGTGTTCCGATGTTCTACCCAACGAACCCGGAAACGCGGTTTCCAAACGAACTCGCGGGGTATTGTTTGAAGGTGTTCTCGCCGGGTGGATGCGAGCAGCCCTACGCGATTGAAATATCCGATCGCGCAAGTCTCTCTGACCCACAGGCGCGAAGCTACTGTGGAATCAATGAAAATCTCGCGACGTGCCCTGCGGTCCGTGCGCTGGAACAACTTGACCCATGTCCCCCGGATTGCCCGGCGAGCGGATTGTGTCGGGACGTGGGAGGACTTTCGGAGACGTGCACCTATCCGTGCGAGAGCATCGCGGAATGCCTGCCGAATAGCCCGCCTGGCCGACCAGGCTCCAGCTGTGGTCCATCCGGTGCCGGCGGCGATGGCGGCAGCTATTGCGGCGGCGTCATGCCGTGACGTGTGCGAAGGCAAGTGCCTCGCCGAACCGTCCGACACCGACGGCGACGACTACTGCGGCGGCTGACTGCCGCTGCCGCGCAAACCGTGCAGATGCCATCTGGTCTGCGGCACTACTGACGATCCCTTCAGCGGCCGATGGCGCGGGCAGGTCAGTGCTCGTCCGAAGCGGCTCGATTCGTCTCTGAAATCGACTTGATCCAAGGAAATCTCGCCTCGCTGAGCCGTTGTTCAGTCGGAAGAGGGGCTGATATCTGTATACTAGCTCACCCGTATGTCCCACCTCCACTTACGCCTGTGTATCTTTCATGACGCTTTCCGATCACCGTAGTTGCCCGATTGCCATCATTGGCCTGGGCTGTCGATACCCGGATGCGCGAAGCCCTCGCGAGCTCTGGGAAAACGTGCTGACGCAGCGCCAGAGCTTTCGACGAATGCCGGACGAGCGCCTCCCACTTTCGGAGTATGGCGACTCCGACAAGAACGCGCCCGACAAGACCTACCTGGAGCGCGCTGCGGTGATCGACGGCTTCGAGTTCGACTGGGCGCGCCGCCGAATTCCAAAACAGGTTTACGAACAAACGGACGTCACGCATTGGCTTGCGCTAGACGTCGCGTTGCAAGCGCTGAACGACGCAGGGTACGAGGCGAGCGAGCTTCCGCGCGACCGAACCGGCGTCGTGATTGGGAATACGCTGACCGGGGAGCAACAGCGCGCACACCTCCTTCGCGGACGCTGGCCCTTCGTTCGAAAGACCATCCGCGCCGCGGGCATCAACAAGGGGCTCGACGGCGCCACCCTCGAAGAGCTAGTCGCCGAAACCGAAAAAATCTTCAAATCGTTCTTCCCGGCTCCGAACGAAGACACGCTCGCCGGCGCCCTCTCCAACACGATCGCGGGACGTATCTGCAACTACATGGATCTCCGCGGCGGAGGCTATACGGTCGACGGTGCTTGCGCCTCATCACTCCTCTCGGTGGCGACGGCGGCAAACGCCTTGTGCGCGGGCGACATCGACGTCGCGCTGGCTGGCGGCGTCGACGTGAGCCTGGACGCGTTTGAGATCGTCGGGTTTGCGAAGGTTGGCGCGCTTTCCGATTCAGACATGAAAGTCTACGACCGAGCTGGCAATGGATTTTTGCCCGGCGAGGGCTGCGGCTTCATCGTGATGAAGCGACTGGACGATGCCAAGCGTGACGGTGATTACGTCTATGCCGCGCTCAACGGATGGGGCGTCTCGTCTGACGGAAAAGGCGGCATCACCGCACCAACGGTCGACGGTCAAGCCCTGGCCTTGCGACGTGCCTACGACCGGGCGGGCTATTCGGCACACAGGCTCGACTTCGTCGAGGGCCACGGGACGGGCACCTCGATTGGCGACCCGGTCGAGCTCTCTGCGATCTCCAACACGATCGATTCGTTTGGCGAAGCCAAGCCGCATCGATGCGGCGTCACTTCCTTCAAGTCGCTGGTCGGGCACACCAAGGCCGCCGCCGGCATTGGCGGCCTGCTCAAAGCCATCGCGGGCGTGAATCGGCGCGTGGTTCCCCCGACCGCGGGCTGCGACGAGCCTCACGAAGTCTTCACCGATAAGGCCCGAAACCTCTACCCAGTTCGAACCGGCAGCGTGCGCAACCCGACAGACACGCTCACCGCCGGCGTCTCCGCGATGGGATTCGGTGGGATCAACAGCCACGTGACCCTCAGCTCTGCTCACGGCCCTTCACGATATCTCAAGCCCGCCCTCGACGAGCGCGCGATGCTGGCGTCCAAGCAGAGCACCGAGCTTTTCGCGCTTCAAGAAGAGAGCCTTCAAGCGCTCGAACGGCGCGCGCACGATCTCTCGGAGGCCGTCGCTGGCATGAGCGTTGGCGAGATGCCGGACCTGGCGGCAGAGCTGGCAAGTAAGCTTGGCGGAACGGGGACCGCGCGCGCTGCGATCGTGGCCGGCAGCCCGAACGAGCTCCGGGAGCGCTTGGAGATGCTAACCCGCGCGATTGAGCAATCGGATGGCGGTGATCGCGCTTCCTTCGTCACGCCTGATCGACGCGTTGCGCTGTCGACGGGAGCGACCCGGCCAAAGGTCGGTTTCCTTTTCCCCGGGCAGGGCTCGCAGCGGGTGAACATGGCGCGCACCCTCGTCGAGCGCTTCGATTGGGCACGCGACCTCGTCGCAAGTGCGGACGGCTGGCTCGGAGAAGTTGGCGTCGGCCCCGTGAGCGACCTCATCTATCATGACAGCGACCAAGACCTGGACGGCGAGCAGCAGAAGCGTTGGATGGGAGCCCTCACGCAAACCGAGGTCGCGCAGCCCGCAATTTGCTTGACGAGCTTGCTTTGGCTCGAGCTCCTGCACCGGCTGGGGTTGAATCCCTCTGCGGTCGGTGGTCATAGCCTTGGCGAGCTGACCGCCTTCCATGCAGCGGGCGCCCTCGACCAGAAAAGCGTGCTTCAGCTCGCGGCCTTGCGCGGGAGGCTGATGGGCAAAATCTCCGTCGAAGGGTCGATGGCGAGCTTGTCGTGTCCGCCGACTGAGGCTCGACAGCTCATCGAATGGGCCAACGGCTACGTTGTGATCGCCAACGTCAACAGCCCGACGCAGACGGTCGTCTCTGGCGACGTCGACGCCGTCGCGGCGGCGATCGCACTCGCCAAGGAACGCGGAATACGCGCCCGTCAGCTCCCGGTCTCCGCAGCGTTCCACTCTGCTCATTTCAGCGAAACCGTCACGGAGCTGCGAGACCTACCGCAGCTCCGAGGTACGGCCGAGGCAAGCAAGGCAAAGCTGTACAGCACGATGACCGGCGGTTCTTTGGAAGGACCGATCAATCTGAGCCAGCACTTCAGCGAGCAAGTCGTCAAGCCCGTCAATTTCCGTTCGGTCGCTGCTCTGGCGGGCTCCGATTGCGACGTGCTGCTCGAAGTCGGCCCGGGCGCCGTTCTGTCCGGGTTGACGAACGAGACCACCGGGGTCGGGGCGACACTCTGCTTGCCGCTCGAAAGTAAGGCTCGCCGCGATCAGGACCTGAACATCGCCCTTGGCTACCTTCACATCCTGGGGGCCGAG